>DBVK01000017.1:1132-1263 GCA_002308135.1 Bacteroidales bacterium UBA1266 | reverse complement strand
GCGCCGGCTTCGGCCAGAAAACGGAAGCCTTCGGCGTCCACCACGTTTCCGGCCCCGATTTTGACGCTTTCGCCATAGCGTGCGCGCACAAAATCAATGGTGCGTTTCTGCCATTCGGAAAAGCCTTCGGA
>DBVK01000017.1:793-1052 GCA_002308135.1 Bacteroidales bacterium UBA1266 | reverse complement strand
TTGTGGCTGTCCAGCAGCTCCAGCGGGCACTCCTGATGGGATTCGTAATCCTTGCGGAAAACAAAAGCGACCAGACGCTGTTCTTTGTCCAATACCGGTAAAGTGTTCAGCTTGTGCTTCCATATGATGTCGTTGGCTTCGGAAAGACCTATGCCTTCCTCCGCATAAATGATTTGTTCGATGGGGGTCATGAATTCGGCTACCTTGGTGTCCATAGACATGCGGTTCACCCGGTAATCGCGGCTCGTGACGATGCCGA
>DBVK01000017.1:0-756 GCA_002308135.1 Bacteroidales bacterium UBA1266 | reverse complement strand
GCCAGCGTATCGTCCGGACGGATGTTGGAATCGCTGCGCACGAACCCGGCTTTGTGATTTTTGACGCGGCGTACCATTTCAGCCTGGCTTTCAATGCTCTGAGAGACAAAAATGAAAGAGATGCCTCCCTCTTTGGCCAGTGCGACGGCCATGCGGTCGTCCGAAACGGACTGCATGATGGCGGACACTAAAGGGATATTCAGGGTAATGGCGGGTTCTTCGCCTTTACGGAATTTGGTGATGGGGGTTTTCAATACGGCATTGCTGGGAATGCATTGGGCGGATGAATACCCTGGGACTAACAAGTACTCACTGAATGTGTGCGATAACTCTTCGTAGAAATAAGCCATTTTGTTCTTTGTGTCTTGTTCAATGCGGTCTGTCTGTAACTAAGGCAGACTAATCTACAAAAGTAGCCATAATATGAATACGAATTAAGATTTCGGGAATTTTTTTTGCACAAAAATGCACAGTCCGGAAAACCTGGCGCCAGGGCACCTCCTTCAAAAAATTTTTATGGGTAAGGCGGAAATTCATGTCCGGATTTCATGTAAATTTGCATTTCTTAACCACAAAATGGATTCAACTGTGCACGGATTAAAACCCAGAACCTTGCTGATGTATGCGGTCTGCTTGTTTGGTATAGGCGGATTGCATGCGCAGCAGCTGGTGTGGAAACAACTGGCGGTTGACGCGACAGGCGCTGCCGTGCTGGAATGGCAATGGCAGGGGGCACCGCCCTCCGGCGCCGCTTGT
>DBVK01000117.1:9474-9613 GCA_002308135.1 Bacteroidales bacterium UBA1266 | reverse complement strand
ACCGAAAATTTCAGGGGGCTGCCCATTCCCCTTGCGGCATTCAACGTTGTTTCGCTGCCTTTTGCCCTTGCCAACTTTCACACAATTGTGACCTATGCGGCATTTCTGATTATAAGCATACTCATGCTTACAAGCATTC
>DBVK01000117.1:9101-9343 GCA_002308135.1 Bacteroidales bacterium UBA1266 | reverse complement strand
GTTTCACTGATTTTTCGTAAAAAAATAACCGCATAAACCGCTATGGAAATCATTGATACCGCCATTCCCGAACTGAAAATCATCCAACCGAAAATTTTCGGCGATGCCCGGGGGTATTTTTTCGAATCCTATAACAAAAAAGCGTGGGATGCCGCCGGACTGCACGCCGGTTTTGTGCAGGACAACCAGTCCCTTTCGGCCAAAAACGTGATCCGGGGGCTGCATTTCCAAAAACCGCCCTT
>DBVK01000117.1:1859-9049 GCA_002308135.1 Bacteroidales bacterium UBA1266 | reverse complement strand
GTGGCGGTGGACATACGCAAAGGCTCGCCCACCTACGGGAAACACGTCGCGGAAGTGCTTTCAGCGGAAAAAAACAACATGTTCTGGATTCCGGCCGGTTTCGCCCACGGCTTCGTGGCGCTGGAAGACCACACCATTTTCGCCTACAAGACGACCGATTATTACAACAAGGAATCGGAAGGCGCCATCCGTTGGAACGACCCCGACATAGGGGTGGAATGGAACATCAGCGAGCCCATCATTTCCGACAAGGACAAGGTCGCCCCGTTTTTCAAAGATTTTGAAAGTCCGTTCAGCTATGGCGAATATTAACATCATAAAAAAACTTGGCGTGACAGGCTTCTGCCTGCTGCTCATAACTGCCGGCTGCCTGACGGGATGCCGGAAAAAAACGCCTGCCCACCAGCCCAAGGTGAATCAGCGGGAACTAAAGCAGTTGGAGGAAAAACATCCGGTCCGCATCTGCCGCTACGACCAGGCCTTGTTCAGCCTGCCGCAGGAAAACCTGAAGGAAAGCCTGGACAGCCTGAAGCAGGATTACGCCTTTTTCTTGGGGGACAATCCCTCGGTTCCGCAACTGAAAGCCTATCTGAACGACCCCATCAACAAACGTTTGTACAAGGAAGTCCAGGAACAGTATGCGGACATTTCCGATCTGGAGCTGGCCTTTCAGGACGCTTTCGCCCGCTTGCGCCTCCATTTCCCTGGCATACAGATACCCCGGATCTACACCATTATTTCCGGATTGAGCTACGAAACGCCCATCATCTATGTGGACTCCGTACTCATTATTTCCCTGGACATGTATATGGGAAAGAACTATCACTACTATAAACAGTTAGGGGAATCCTTGCCGCTCTTTATCCGCCGCCGCCTGTCCAAGGAATACCTGCTGTCCGATTGCATGAAAGCGCTCTCCTATCAGGTGATTCACAGCAACAATGCTTCTTCCAGCATACTGGATGATATGATTTTGGAAGGCAAGCGGTGGATGTTCACGGAAATCGCGCTCCCCAACGCCCACGACACGCTGATCTGCGGATACACCAAGGAACAGTTGGACTGGATACAACACTACGAATACGATGTGTGGAGTTTTCTCATTGAAAAGAACTATCTGTATTCCAATGATAACCTGGTTTCCCGCAAACTGGTGGGCGAAGCCCCTTTCACCGCCTATTTCGGCAAGCAGTCCCCAGGGAACATCGGCAGCTGGATAGGCTGGCAAATCTGCAGGGCCTGGATAGTCCAGCATAAGGACGATGCGCTGTCCGGACTGTTCCAGGAAAAAGACCCGCAGACCATCTTGAAAAACTCCCGATACAAACCGGTAAAGAAATAGCGCTTATGTTGAGTCTCATCCATTTTCTCCCCTTCGGACTGGCAGATATTCTGGATATCTTTTTTGTAGGCCTGCTGCTGTACTTCCTGTTCCGCTGGCTGAAAGGGACCTCCGCTGTCAATATCTTTCTCGGCATACTGTTTTTCTATGTTCTCTGGAAACTGGTGGTGCTCTTCCACATGGACATGCTGTCGGAAATACTGGGGCAGTTTCTGGGAGTGGGTGTCATCGCCCTCATTGTGATTTTCCAGCCGGAAATACGCAATTTCTTCCTGTTTATCGGGAAAAACAATTTCCTGAAAAACATCGTGCAACAGAAGGAGGAAGGCGGAAACTACAGCGAACAGGAGATTCAAGAGATTGTCCTGGCCTGCGAAAACATGGCGGCAAGCAAAACGGGAGCCCTTTTTGTCCTGACAAAGGAAAACCCTTTGGAGGAAATTGTCAAAACCGGAGAACCCATACACGCCCGCATCTCCCGCGAACTCATTGAAACCATTTTCTTCAAGAACACCCCCCTGCACGACGGCGCCCTGATTATACGTAACCGTGAAATGACGGCTGCCCGCTGCATACTTCCGGTATCCCAGAAGGAGGATATCCCCTCCCATCTGGGGCTGCGCCACCGCGCTTCCATCGGTGTGACGGAAAACACCGACTGCATCACCGTTATCGTCTCCGAACAGACCGGACACATTTCCTACTGCACAAACGGTGTCATTCATGAGCATGTTTCTCCCAAAGCATTGAAGGATTTGCTCACCAAAGCGTTCGGGTCATGATGCAAGGGAAGGATATTTTTTTGAGAGCCATTGAGTTAGAGGATATTGACACCCTCTATGACATGGAAAACGACATGGGGAACTGGAAAATCAGCGATACGCAGATGCCCTTTTCCCGCTACACCATGGAACAATATGTAATCAATTGCAGCACCCAGGACATCTACACCCTCAAACAGCTCCGCCTGATGATTTGTCTCTGTTCCAGCCGGGAAAGCATCGGATGCATAGACCTTTTTGATTTCAACCCGGCCAACCGTCGGGCCGCTGTAGGCATACTTGTCCGGAAAGAATTCCGGCAGAAGGGCTATGCCTCGGAAGCGCTGGAGCTGCTGCTTCACTACGCCGCCGATGTGCTGCAGCTCAAACAGCTGTATTGCCACATTGACGCCTCCAACACCCCCAGCCTGCGGCTGTTCGAGAAACACGGCTTCCAGCGCGGAGGCTGTTTCAAAGCCTGGGAACAGCGCAGCGGAACCGAATGGGAGGACACCTATCTGTTGCAACACATTTTCTATTGATCATGAAAAAAAAGATATTGCGGTGGCTGCTGCCTTGCGCTTTTTTGCTTTGTCTCGCCATTGGAGGCATTGTGACAGCCTATCGCATGCTGTTTGCCGCCAACGTGCGCCCGGAAAAAACGCCCGCCTACCTGTACGTAGCCACCGGCTCCGATTTTGACGCATTGCTGCAGCAGCTGGACTCCACCCGATTGCTTTTGCACCCGCGGAGCTTCAAGGCTGTCGCGCAATGGCGGAAATTGCACGGGCATTTGCGTCCCGGCCGCTACGCCATCCCCGACGGATGCGACAACTACACCCTGACCTCCAAACTGCGTTCCGGGGATCAGGAAGCTGTCCGGCTAAAATTCAATAATTTGCGCACACTCCCGGATGTCGCCGGACGCATTGCCCAACAGCTGGAAATGGATTCCGCCTCTTTGATGCGCTACCTGACCAACGATTCCGTCCTGGGCATGTACGGGATGTACCCCGAAACGGCTATCTGCCTGTTTATCCCCAACACCTACGAATGCTGGTGGAACACTTCCGTTCCGGATTTTGTGCAGCGCATGCACAAGGAATACCTGCGCTTCTGGAACGAAAACCGTCTGCAGAAAGCGGCCGGACTTTCCCTTTCCCCTCAGGAAGTCATGACACTGGCCTCCATTGTGGAAGAGGAGAACTTCCGCCCTGACGAGCAGCCCCGTATCGCAGGCTTGTATATGAACCGTTTACACAAAGGCATGCCGCTGCAATCCGACCCGACCGTCAAATTCGCCTTGGGTGATTTTGGAAGGAAAAGACTGCTTTTCAGTGATTTGGATACAGATTCCCCATACAACACCTACCGTTATACAGGACTTCCTCCGGGACCAATCCGCATGCCTTCGATTGCGGCCATTGACGCCGTGCTGCACTACGAACATCATCCCTACCTGTATATGTGCGCCAAAGAGGATTTCTCCGGATACCATCACTTTACCTCCAATGCGGCGGAACACGCCCGTAACGCCCAACGCTATCACGCAGCCCTGAACCAACGCCAAATCTCCCGCTAAGCATGGAAAAACTGCACTGCCTGCTGTACCAGACGGACATCGTTTGCCATCAAGCGGAAGCCAACCGCCAACACTACGAAAAAGCTTTTCACGACCTGCCGTCACCTTGCGACCTTGTCGTGCTTCCGGAGACCTGCATCAGCGGATTCCAGCCCCGCAGCCTTGACGGTGCGGAAAACGCGGATGGGGAAAGCAGCCGTTTTTTCCGTCAATGGGCAGAACGCAAAAACACGGCCATCGTGGCCGGCATTAGCGTAAAGGAAAACGGGAAAGCCTACAACCGCCTGCTATGGAACGCCCCGGGACAAAGCCTGTATTACGACAAGCGCCACCTTTTCCGCATGGGCGGGGAAACGGAGCTTTACACCCCCGGCACGGAAAGCAGTGTCATCTCCTATAAGGGCTGGCGTTTGCTGCTGCGCACCTGCTATGACCTGCGCTTCCCCATCAGCTGCCGTAACCGCTACACCAACGGCTCCTTCCGCTACGATGTGCTGGTGGTGGCCGCCAACTGGCCGGCCTCACGCAAGGAAGCCTTCCAAACCCTGGCCAAGGCAAGAGCCATTGAAAACCAAGCTTATGTATTGCTGGTCAATCGGGTGGGGCATGACAGCGAAGGCGCTTTCTATAGCGGGAACAGCCTCATCATTGACTACCGGGGCGAAACACTGGCTTCCCTGCCGGAAACGGAGCAAGGCTTTCTCTCCGCCAGCCTTTCCCGCAGCAGCCTCGACCAGTTCCGAGAAAAATTCCCCGCTTATTTGGACTGGGAAAACGAAAAATTGCCCTGAACAACTGTTATTGAAGATTCTACTGCTGTTCGGAAAACAGGAAATTGATTTGCTTCCGGGCAAGATCCACATCCTTCAACAGCACCCTCGCCGGACGGCCCAATTGGTATATGCGGCCGTTACGCTGGCCTATGTAGCGATAATTATCCTCATCCAGATAATAGAAATCGTCGTTCAGTGACTTGACGGAAACCATGCCTTCGCATTTGCTGCCATCCAACTGAACCCAGATGCCCCATTTGCTCACACCGGAAATCAGGCCGCTGAACTCCTGGCCCACTTTGTCCGAAAGGTATTCCGCCTGCTTGTATTTCACGGAATTGCGTTCGGCTTCGGTGGCCCGCTGCTCCATATCGGAAGCGTGACGGCATTTTTCCTCCAGCAAATCCTTGTCAGCGGAAGGCCGGCCGTCCATGTAGCGGGTCAGCAAGCGGTGCACCATCAAATCAGGATAACGCCGGATGGGCGAGGTGAAATGNNTCTTCGCGGGTCATGGTCTCTTTTTTGCCGGTAAGGATATATTTCTCGACGAGGCGGTGTACCATGAGGTCGGGGTATCGCCGGATGGGCGAGGTGAAATGGGTGTAATATTTGAAGCCCAAGCCATAATGGCCTATATTCTGCGTGGAGTATACGGCCCTTTGCATGGTGCGCAAAGCCAGCTGCTCGATCAGGTGCTGCTCGCCCTTGCCCTCCACCTCATGGAACAACTCGTTCATGGAATTTGCCAGGCCCTTGCGGGACTGCATCCTCAGGCTATAGCCGAATTTGCCAATGAACTGGTTGAAATTGCCTATCTTCTCCTCCATGGGCTGGTCGTGCACCCTGTATACAAAGGCCTTGGCTTCGGTCTGGGGTGGCACCTTGCCTATAAACTCCGCCACCTTCTTGTTGGCCAGCAGCATGAACTCTTCCACCAGACGGTGGGCATCCTTTTGTTCGCGTATATACACATCTATAGGGCGGCCCTGCCCGTCCAGCACGAATTTCACCTCTTCCGAGGCAAACTGTATGGCGCCTTTCTCAAAACGGGCGCTCCGCAATGTTTTCGCCATGCGGTCCAAGGCCAGGATCTGCTCCTTGTACTCCCCCTCCTGTGTTTCTATAACCTGCTGCACCTCATCGTAATTGAAACGGCGGTCGGAATGGATCACTGTCCGTCCGATCCATTGTTTCAGGATTTTGCCTTTGGCGTCCATCACAAAAACAACGGAAAAGCAGAGCTTGTCCTCATGGGGGCGCAAAGAGCACACCTGATTGCAGAGTTTCTCCGGCAGCATCGGAATCGTCCGGTCCACCAGGTACACCGAGGTGGCCCTGTCCGCCGCTTCCGCGTCTATCGCCGTATTCGGGCGCACGTAATAGGACACGTCCGCAATATGCACACCAATCTGGCAAGTGCCGTTACCCATCTCCCTGTAGGAAATGGCATCATCGAAATCCTTCGCATCGGCCGGATCGATGGTAATGGTCCAGGTCTGGCGGAAATCCCGCCGCGCATGGTATTCCTTCTCCGGAATCTCCGCCGGAAGGGAGGCCGCCTCCTTTTCCACCTGATCGGAAAACTCATTGGTGAAATTCTGGTCAAGCAGAATGGACATCATCTCCACTTCGTTGTCGCCGGGGAAGCCCAGCACGTTGGTCACTTCCACCACAGGATTACGCATATTGTCAGGCCATTCCGACAGTTTCACCACCACTTTCTGCCCGTCTTTCGCATGGCGCAGGGACTCCTTGGGCACCAAAGCGGAAAACGAAATGCCGATATCGTCAAACACAAAATAGGCAATGTTCTTCGAAATACGTATGGTTCCCACGTAACGCCGCTTGCCGCGCTCCACCACCTCCACCACGCGGCCTTCGGGACGCTTGCCCCGGCGTGAAGGGAAAAGATGCACCCTGACCTTATCCCCGTTCAATGCTTTGCCCGTATTGTTGGCGGCAATGAAGATATCCTCCAAATCCGGATTATCCGGAAGCAGGTAGGCCTTGCCCGTCTGCTTCATGCTGATGGTCCCCTGGATGACCTTGCGTTCGTCCGCCTCCAAATGTATGGGGTTCAGCTTGTATTTCCCTCTGTTGGCGGCCACAAGCACGGAAGAGGCCAGCAATTGCCCCACAGCCTCCCGGACGCGGACGCGTTCCTCCTTCTCCGTGACATTCAATTTGGCGGACAACTGTTTATAATTGAACGGCTGATAAGGCGCCTTGGCGTACACCTCCAGAATCCGCTGTTCGTAACTGCGGTCTACCGTTTTCTTTCTTCTGCTTCTTCTTGCCATAAAACCTGTGTTTTGTTCTTACCCCTAACGTGCTCCCGGATCCGCTTACGCATCCTGCACCCTGTCCTCCTCCACCCGGAGATGGGTCATGATAAACTGCTGGCGTTCCTGGGTGTTTACGCCCATATAATAGGAAAGCATGGCCTCCACGTTGGTGTCCACGTTGAGCACCACCGGGGAAAGGCGGATATTCTTTCCGATAAAATGCTTGAACTCGTCGGGGGAAATTTCCCCCAAGCCTTTAAAACGGGTGATCTCCGCCGAAGCGCCGCATTTGCGGACCGCTTCCGCACGCTCCTGCTCCGTATAGCAGTAATGGGTCTCTTTCTTGTTGCGGACCCGAAAGAGCGGGGTCTGCAAAATATAGACATGCCCGGTTTTGACCAATTCGGGGAAAAAGGACAAAAAGAACGTCAGCATCAGCAGACGGAT
>DBVK01000117.1:0-1792 GCA_002308135.1 Bacteroidales bacterium UBA1266 | reverse complement strand
GCAGCCTGCAAAAGGTTGAACTCCTCGTTCTCATAAATCACACGCTTTGTTTTGCCATAGGTGTTCAAGGGTTTTCCGCGCAAGGAAAACACCGCCTGCACATCCGCATTGCGGGATTTGGTGATGGAACCGGAGGCGGAATCCCCCTCGGTGATGAAAATGGAGCTCTCCAGCCCCCTATCCCCCTTCTCGTTCAGGTGGAAATGGCAGTCCCGCAATTTGCGGTTATTGAGGTTAAGCTTTTTGTTGTTGTTTTTGGCCGCCTTTTTGATACCGGCTATCTCCTTGCGCTCCCTTTCGGACTCGTTGATTTTCTTCTGAAGCGCATCCGCCACCTCCGGGTTCTTGTGGAGGTAATTGTCCAGCAGCCTGCCGACCATGTCGTTGATATACCAGCGGACGGTAGGGCCGCCGGGCTTCATGTTCTCCGAACCCAATTTGGTCTTTGTCTGGGACTCGAACATGGGCTCCTGGATGCGTATGCTCATGGCCGCGCAAATGGACTGGCGGACATCGGAGGCATCATACTCCTTTTTGTAGAAATCGCGCACGGTCTTGACCACCGCCTCGCGCAAGGCCTGCTGGTGCGTGCCCCCGTGTATGGTGTGCTGCCCGTTCACAAAGGTGAAATACTCCTCCCCGCTGCCCCTGCCCACATGCGTCAGCGCCAGTTCAAACTCCTTTTCCTGCAAATGGATGATGGGATACACCAGGGATTCGTTCAGGGAATTGGTAAGCAAGTCGTACAAACCGTTCTTAGACGCGTATTTCTGCCCGTTGAAAACAATGGTCAGCCCCCGGTTCAGGTAAACGTAGTTCCAAAGCATCTTTTCCAGAAACTCGGAATAGAAATGGAAATTCTCAAAAATCTCGGGATCCGGCATAAACTGGACAAACGTGCCGTTGGCTGCATCCGTTTCCGTCAGCGGATATTCTTTCTTCAGCTTCCCCTTTTCGAACTCCACCCGCTTCTGCTGGCGGTCACGTACGGAAATCACCTGGAAATACTTGGAAAGCGCGTTCACGGCCTTCACACCCACCCCGTTCATGCCGATGGATTTCTGGAAAGCGTCCGAATCGTACTTGCCGCCGGTGTTCATTTTCGCCACACAATCAATCACCTTATCCAAAGGAATGCCGCGACCGTAATCCCTCACACTGACCTGCTGGTCATGGATTTGGATTTCAATGGTTTTGCCCACTCCCATCAGAAATTCATCAATGGCATTGTCAATCACTTCTTTCAGAAGGATATAGATACCGTCATCGGGAGAGTTTCCGTCACCGAGCTTTCCGATATACATGCCCGGACGCCGCTGAATATGTTCGTACCAGTCTAATGTGATGATATTCTCGCCTGTGTATGCTGCCATGGGTGCTTTTTTGTTAAACGTGCAAAGATACCAAATATCCCGTTATGCTCCGATAGCAATGCGCACTTTTTTCCACACGAAACAAAGCTTCACATGACATCTTGGCAGTTTGTTTTTTTTGGTACATCTTTTGGTAAACGAAAAACGGTTTAAAATTGGAAAACTATGGCAAAAGAACAGAAGAAAGGCACCATCGGAGTGCAGACAGAGAATATCTTCCCCGTCATCAAAAAGTTTTTATACTCTGACAATGAGATTTTTTTGAGAGAATTAGTGTCCAACGCCGTGGACGCCACCCTGAAATTGGAGACCCTCTCTTCCATGGGCAAAATCCAGGGCGAACTGGGCGACACCACCATTGAAGTCAAGCTGGATGAGAAAAAAAAGCGGCTCGTCATCTCCGACAAGGGCATCGGCAT
>DBVK01000038.1:2315-2572 GCA_002308135.1 Bacteroidales bacterium UBA1266 | reverse complement strand
CTGACTTCCGCCCGCCACGATGTCTTTCACCATCCGGTGGCCGTCAAATATCCGGAAAGCTATGATGCGGACATTCCGGAATCGTTGGTGTACTCCGGAAAATACGCACTGACGGACCCCAGCGTCATACCCGGCGTGGACATGGGCCACCTGGTGCTTTCCCCGACCCGCACTTATGCGCCTGTCATTCAGGAAATGCTGAAACACTACCGGGGGCAGATTCACGGCCTGATCCATTGCAGCGGCGGCGCCCAGAC
>DBVK01000038.1:0-2293 GCA_002308135.1 Bacteroidales bacterium UBA1266 | reverse complement strand
ACCAAGGTGCTGCATTTTATCGACAAGCTGCACGTAATCAAAGACAAGCTCTTCCCCACCCCGCCCCTTTTCCAATACATACAGGACTGCTCCCGGACCGCTTGGGAGGAAATGTACAAGGTGTTCAACATGGGTCACCGTCTGGAGGCCTATGTGCCGGAAACCATTGCGGATGACCTGATTGCCATATCCAAGCGCTTCGGCGTGGACGCGCAAGTCATCGGCCGTTGCGAAAGCGGAAACCGTGCGCAGGTGAGCATACGTGGAGAGCATGGTAACTTCGAATATTATCAATAACTTATATGTTTAACCTTAAATTTTTAATTGAGATGAAAAAATTAACAGCCATCTTATGCATGTGCAGCCTGATGACCATCGGTTGCAAAAACAACAAGGAAGTTCCGGCAGTCGTTGCGGAAGACCCCGAAGTCCAGGAACAAGTCGATCCGGAAATGGAAAAATGCAAAGCCCAGTGCGAAGCCTGGCAGAATTGGGATCAGCAGAGCGACGAGCAGAAAGCCGAACTGATCAGCGCCCGTAAAGAGAAAATCACGGAACGTGAAGCCATGAAAGCCGAATGCGAAGCCAAACGTGCTGAATTCGAAGCCCAGAAAGCCGAATTCGAAAAAACATGGGCCGAAAAATGGGCCAATTTTGACAACCTGAACATGGAAGAGCAGAAAGAATTGATTGACAACTATATGAAATTCAACTGCCCCAAACACGGCTGCAAAGGCGGTGATGCTGCCCCCAAGTGTGGAAAATGCTGCTGCAAAGAAGGCAAATGCTGCAAAGGCGGTGAAGAAGCTCCGAAGTGCAAACACGGCGAAGGCAAATGCCAGCACAATCCCGCCCAGTGCCCCAACCACGAGAAAGCGGATTGCCCGCACGCCAAATAATCCATGCGCACAAATGAAAAAAAGCGGCTCAGAAAAGCCGCTTTTTTTTTATCTGTCCTCAGTGCGCATCACCACGCACNNCCCTGCCGATATTCCCCCCCAATGGCGGCTGTAGCTTGCATAGGCGCACTTCCGCATGCTGCAGCGCCGGCCATTGCGCGTGCAAGGCGTTCAAAACACGCAGCGCCACATGCTCCAACAAGGCGGATGGCTGTTCCATTTCCCGTTTGATAACAGCATATACTTGCTGATAGTCAATGGCTTTTGAAATGTCATCCTGGGATGCGGCGGCAGTGGCGTCATACACCAGCTTGCAGTCCGCCTCAAAACGGGTTCCGATTACGCGTTCTTCTTCAAAACAGCCGTGTTTGGCGTAAAACGCCATGCGTTCCAAATGGATTTCAGTCATTTTTAATGGATTTTCAGTCGTTTGCCGTCGTTTTTAGCGATGCGTTCAGCTTCCTGGTTCAGGTAGCGTTCGCGCGCCTTTTTCAAGGATTCCTTGTCAAAACGCTGGGGACCCATTTTGGGCATCAGCGTTTGTATGGTGTTCGCCTTGGAACGGATATAGTTTGTGGGATGGACCGGATTCCAGCGTATGGGGTTGGGATAGCAGGCCGTGAGCAAAGCCGCCTGACGCGGTGAAATCCTGCGGGCGGAACAATGGAAATAATGCTGTGCCGCCGCTTCCGCCCCATAAATGCCGGGCCCCATTTCTATCACATTCAGGTATACCTCCATAATGCGCTCCTTCCCCCACAGATGTTCGATAAGGAAGGTGTAATACACTTCAAAGCCTTTGCGCACCCAGGAGCGTCCAGGCCAAAGAAAGACGTTTTTGGCAGTCTGTTGGGAAATCGTACTGGCGCCCAATTTGCGGGAATGGCTCTTGTTATAGTCCACCGCCCTTTGTATGGCGCTGAAATCAAAGCCCCGGTGACCGCGGAAACGGTTGTCCTCCGAGGCCACCGCCGCCTGCACCAGGCAGGGGGCCATCCCATCCAGCGGAACCCATTCCTTGTGAATGCCCTCCCCTTGCATCGCCCGTTTGAGCATCAGCATGGTGACGGGCGGATTCACCCAGCGGTATGCCAGGGTCCAGCAGACGGTGACCAGAACAAAACCTCCGATAATATAGGCTATAATTTTGAGCCAGCGGTGTTTGTGTTTGCCTTTCCGTCCTTTCCCCTTGGACTTTGTTTTGTTTTTTTTCCGAGCAGCCATGAAAGTTATTGGAGACGTTGCAGGTACATTTGGATGGTGTTTTCCAGCCCGAAATACAGGGCGTCGCAAATCAGGGCGTGCCCGATGGAGACTTCCGCCAAATTGGGAATCTGCCCGTTGAAATAACGGAGATTCTCCAGGTTCAGGTCGTGACCGGCATTGAGCCCCAG
>DBVK01000055.1:6327-8553 GCA_002308135.1 Bacteroidales bacterium UBA1266 | reverse complement strand
GGCGGCCACAGCATTGGCAGCTGTCATATAAAGCGGATAGCTGCTGGTGTAGGAGCAGTACACCATATTGTGGGTGAAATTGACCTTGTAGCTGTTATTGGCATTGGAGTGTTGGAATCCGTAGGTGGTGGAGGTGCTTCCTTGGATGTAGATGGTGTTGTGGTGCACTTCCCAGTTTCCGTAAGGATTCAATACTTCAAGACCATATCTGGCACCAGTTCCCGTCATGCGAATTTCGTTGTTGCAAGCGTATGCCGGCTGTTTGGCATAGGTTGCCGGCTGCTGGTAGCTGGTGAAATAGATGCCGTAAGAGGTGGATGTGGTATTGATGTGGACACGGTTGCCTTCCACATGATTCCAGATGCAGTAAGAGGTACCGTAGATGCCATAATAGGTGGTGGTGACACTGCGGTTGGTGATGGTGTTGTGGCTCACACTTTCGAATCCTGAATAGGAGGCATAAATACCTGCGCGATAGGCATCCGACAGTATGTTGCTGTCAATGACCATGGCGGTCTTGGCGATGTTGGCCGTGCTGTTTCCGCACATGTAGTACAGGTAGAAGTTGTCATAACCGCCTTGGATATGGTTGCCGATAAAGCGCACATTCTCAGGATGGGTGGTGGTGGCATTGGTGCTTGCTAAATTCACGCCACGGTAGGTGCTGGCGGTGGCTGTAGTGCTGGCATAGATGTTACAGCCATGGAACAGGATGTTCTCTGTGGTGCCTATCAGATCCACACCGCGCAATCCGTCTGTGGTGTTACCGATGGTCAGCCCTTCGAAAATCCAATGGGCGGTGTTCTCCACAATCAGAGAGGCATCAGCACTTCCACCGTCGAAGACGACGACATCGTTCTTATAAGGCATCAGGGTGATGGTGTTCTTGCTGTCAGCGCCGGTGATGGTTCCGCTGATGGTGGTGGTGCCGTAGGTTCCGGCCGTCATCAGCAGGCGGACCGAAGCGTTGATGCCGCAAGCATGGAGTGCGGTGAGCGCATCCTCCAAAGTGGCGAAGTCGTAGCCTTTTCCGATGGTGTAGTCACCGGCAAGCACGCCCTTGCAGACATATTGTTTCGTGTAGATGGTGTCGTTGCCATGGAAACCGTCCTGGACGTTGTTCGGGTCGGTGACCCAAGCGCGGACCGCATAGAAGGTGCCGGCGACAGGTTTGAACTGGCCAACGTTCACGACATCGGTGGCGCCGGGGGCCAGGGAGCCTTTCCACGGGTATTTTTGTTCCGTGCCGTCGTTCCAGTAGATGGTGGCGGAGGTCAGGGTGTCCAGACCATTGTTCTTGAGGGTCACATACAGGTCGTTCACGCCGTTCACGTTAGCGGAGAAATCCGTTTTGGCGAAATCAACCAAGGCCGCGTCCACGTCGGCTGCCGTGTAGGCTCCGACATGGGAGATCTTTCCGCGCGACAGGCCCTGATAGTCCGTGCTGACGCCGGGGTTCGGCACAATGAGGAATTTGGCGTAGTCGCTCAGCTCCAGATTTTGGGAAGCATCGGCGAATTTGGGATCGATGGAGACACTGGTGTTATCGCCGAACAGCTTTTGCAGGTCGGTGAGGGTATAGGCTTGTTTGGCGTCGTCGTAGGCATAGTTGGTGCCTCCGTTTATGAAATAGAGGTTGTTGTATTCCGAAACGATTTTTCCACGCAAGAGGGTGTTGGTGTCCAAGCGCAGCACGTGCTGGTTCTTGTCGTCGAAAGCGATGAGCTGGTTGCCGAGCACATGCACGTCGCAAGTGCCGCCAATGCCCATGGTGTAAACGGTCTTGCTGTCGTTGGGGTCGCTGCCTGCGGAGGAGGTGCGTGCGTTATAGGCACTGTTGAAGTAGATGTCCGCCTGCATGTCGGAAACGTTGAACAGGACGATCCTTCCGATCTTAGTGCTACTGTTGACATAGGAGCTGTTGTTGTATCCGATAAGGACGTTGTTGGCTATCAGCATGCGTTGCTTGGGACCGGTTCCGGAAATGGTTCCGGCCACACCTGCGATGGAAAGTGCGCTCCCGCCATAGGTGCTGCCCTGGTTCATGAAGGTTACGAAGTTTCCGCATACGCTGTCACCCGTGACGCTCGAAAGCTGGATACCGGGGGACCAGGTGGAACCTGTCGCGTCTTTCACTTTTACGTGGTTGCGGTTGCAGGTGAGGCTGTCCACGCGGTAAATCATGATACCGCCGGCAGTGTTGTCGAAGATGGTGTTGTCGTTGAA
>DBVK01000055.1:4173-6227 GCA_002308135.1 Bacteroidales bacterium UBA1266 | reverse complement strand
TGGGCTGCAGTGGCGGCTTGGGTGGTGGAGCCGATGGCGTTCATCTGTCCGCCGGTGGCAAAGCCGGTTCCGCTGGTTCGTTTAATGTTGCAGTGGTAGAAGGTCACGTCCTCTGTCGGACCGTGCAAGGTGACCGTATTTCCGTTGGACGAACTGCTGTTGTGCAGTGTCAGATGGCTGAACGTGACATGGTTGGTGTTGTCCAGCGTGATTAGTCCAAGGATGGCCGTGCTTGTGCTGTAGGCAAAAGTGACGGTGCTTTGGTCCTGAGCCAACGAAGTGATGGTCAGATGGTCGTTCGGAGTGAATTTGGCCGTGTTCACTTTCAGCGCCTTGGTGAAGGTGTACGTGCCGGATTCAAACGCAAAGACAAGTTGGCCACTCAAATTGCCCGCGCTCACTTCCGTAAGCAGCGAGTCAAATTTTGAGAAATCGTGGTCCGCCTTGGCCGACGGGCCGATGACAATGGTCTTCTGGGCTTGCAGTCCCAAAGTGGAACAACAGAGCAGCAAAACCATTGCCAGACTCTTGATGTAAAATAGTAAATTCCTCATAATGAATGAATTTAGTTAAAAAATAAAAATTAAAATCAGAAATGCAAGTATACAATAATTTCGGATATGAACAACCTATTGTTGAAAAAAAAGCGAAAAAAACGGAAAAGCTTTATTCCGTCCCTTGGTGGATAAGGCTTGCAAAGGGGAGAAGGGCGATGTTCCGGCAGAGCGCCTCGTAGCGGCTGCGGCGTATGCCGAACTCAATGACGGATTGGGTGCCGTCGTAATCCATGCGGCGGATGTCCGCCTGTTCTTTTTTCAGCAGGGTGAGCAGGGTGTTCATGCGGTCGTAGGGGAAGCGTGCGCTCGCAATCTCCATGACGCGCTTCTCCACTGTCTCCGCCTGTTCCACGCACAGGCGCGTGGTGGTTTTGTAGGCGTTGATCAGGCCGGGCACCCCCAGCTTGACCCCGCCGAAATAGCGCACGACAACCGCCAGCACATCCCGCAGCTCCGCCGATTGCAGCTGCCCGTAGATGGGGCGTGCCGCGCTGCCGGAAGGCTCCCCGTCGTCGTTCAGGCGGCAGCTTCCCGCGTCGATGTGGCCGACGGTGTAGGCGTAGCAGTGGTGCGTGGCGTCGTGGTACTCTTTTTTCAGGGCCGCCAGCCGCTGCCGGATGTCCTCTTCGGAGGAAACAGGAAAAAGGAAACCGATGAAGCGGCTTCCTTTCTCCTTGTATTGTCCGGTCACGGGCCGGGCGATGGTTTTATAGGTGTCATCCATGGGTGCTGCGGTGTCAGGCTTCCGCCGGTTTCGCCCGCAGGGAGTCCCAGACAAGGTAGGCGCACAGCAGCACGAACATGACAATGGACAGCAGGTTGAACAGGCTGCCGTTCATGTAAGAGGCGGGCATGCCCACTTCCGCGCCGCATAACTTCATGATGGCGCTGACCACTCCCATGATGGCTCCACCGGCTAACAGTCCGGAAGCCAACAGTGTGCCTTTGTCCTTGCGTGCCTTGTTCACTTTCTCGTCCTTGCTGCGGCTGCCGATAAGCCAGGCCAGGAAACCTCCCACCAGCAGGGGCGTGTTGAGCTGCAAGGGAATGAACATGCCCAAGGAGAAGGCTAATGCGGGCACGCCTATGCTGTCCAGCACAATGGCGAGAATCGCACCGATGATATAGAGCATCCAGGGGGTGCTTCCACCGAACATCAGCGGTCTGATGATGGCGGCCATGGCGTTGGCTTGAGGCGCGGCCAGGGCATCCTCTCCGGTATAGCCGTAGGTTTTTGACAGCAGCATGATGACAGCGCCTACGGTCAGGGCGGAGACTAAAGTGCCTATAAATTTGAAAGACTGTTGCTTATAAGGGGAAGAACCGATCCAGTAGCCGATTTTCAGGTCGGTGATGAAACCGCCGGCCNNAGCAGACGATACCGCCTACAATCAGGGCGGTGATGATGCCGCTTCCGCCTTGTAATCCGACGGCGGAAAGGATGAAGGAGGCCAGGATCAAAGTCATCATGGTCATGCCGGACACGGGGTTGGTGCC
>DBVK01000055.1:0-4122 GCA_002308135.1 Bacteroidales bacterium UBA1266 | reverse complement strand
CACTGTGGTGAACAGGAAGGCGAAGACAAAGACCACCAGCACCCCGACAATCACCTGTTTCAGGTTCATTTGCAGTCCGCCGAAAAAGAAGAAGCAGAAAACAAGCGCCAATACGGCCACCAGGCCGATCAGCAATATGCGCATAGGAATGTCGCGTTGGGTGCGGAGTGTTCCGCCCTCCTCCGCCTGACTTTTCCCGACTTTCAGGGCCACGCCGAGGGAAGTCTTGATCACTTTGGAGGATTTGATCACACCAAGCAGTCCGGCCATGGCGATGCCGCCTATGCCGATATAGCGGATGTAATTGGAGAAAATGAATTCGGGATCCAGGGAACTCATGGCAATCATTGTGCCCTCGGCATCGGTGTAGCTGCCGAACTCCCCAAGGAGCGGCAGGNNGCTCCGTACTGACCAAGCAGGGGCACAATGACCCACCACGAGAGGAAGGAGCCGGCGCAGATGATGGCGGCGTAGCGCAAACCGATCAGGTAGCCGGTGCCCAGCAGTATGGAGCTCGCATTCATTTTGAACAGGAACTTGTGGTTGGTGGCCAATTGCTCACCCCAGCCGGTCATGCGGGTGGAGATATTTTCCGCCCACAAACGGAAAGTGGTCATCAGGAAATCGTATAGTCCGCCAATCATACCGCTGATTAGCAAAAGTTTCGCCTGGCTTCCGCCCCGTGCTCCCGAAACCAGGATCTCCGTGGTGGCTGTGGCCTCCGGGAAGGGGTACTTGCCGTGCATGTCCGATACGAAGTATTTGCGGAAAGGTATCAGGAACAGAATGCCGAGAAAGCCGCCCAGCAGGGAGGCCAGGAAAATCTGGAAGAAATGCACTTCCATCCGGATTTCCGGGTTGGTCTCCTGAATGATGTAGATGGCCGGCAGTGTGAAAATGGCGCCCGCCACAATCACGCCGGAACTGGCGCCTATGGATTGTATGATGACATTCTCCGAAAGCGGGCTTTTCCGCTTGGCCAGCGTTGATGCGCCTACAGCTATGATGGCGATGGGGATGGCTGCCTCGAACACCTGCCCGAAACGCAGTCCCGCGTATGCGGTGGCTGCGGAAAACACAATGGCCATCAGCAGACCGCCGATAATGGTCCATGCGTTCAGCTCCGGGTATTTTTTCTTCGGATGCAGTATGGGTTCGTAGGTTTCGCCTGCCGTAAGCTCCCTATAGGCGTTTTCCGGAAGCTTGGTGGTGTTTTCTTCCAGCTGTTCCTTGTTATTTGACATCTTTCAGCAATTTGAGTTTTTCTTCCAATTGTTTGATTTCGTCTTTCGCGTTCTCGATTTTCTTTTCGAACTGGGCTTTCAGCAGGTCGGCGTTTTTGGAGCTGGCGAAAAATCCCAGATTGTTGCTCCACAGGTTCACTTCTTCCGTAAGCTGGGCGATCTTGTTCTGTAGGAACTTGCGCTCTTTTTTCAGTGCGTCGGAGGCGTTGTCGTCATCCAGGATGTTCTGGATATGCTGCTGGTAGTTGGTGCGGCGCATTTCGCTCTCGTTGGCGCGAAGCTGTTCGAAACGTTGGTCGATGGCGGCGCGGAAGGCTTTCCAGAGGCGTTCCTTCTCTGCTATGGGCGTATAGCCGATTTCTGTCCATTCGCGCTGGAAGGACTTGATAATGTTTAAGTTCTCCTCTCTTGTGTCCGCTAATGGGGTTTCCGAAACCTTGCGTATCAGTGCCTCCTTTTTCTCCATATTCTCCTTTTCGTTGGCTTCAATGTTGGAGAAATAGGCTTCCTTGGCAGCGAAGAAATCGTCGCAGGCTTTGCGGAAGCGTTTCCATACGGCGTCGGACTGCTTGCGGGCCACAAAGCCGATTTCCTTCCATTCCTTCTGCAGGCTGAGCAATTCCTCGGTTGCCTTTTTCCAGTCCTTGCGCAGGGCGATGGCTTCGGCCTCTATGCAAAGGTTCACTTTGCGGTTGTAGTTGTCCAGCTGCTCCTCTTTGATTTTCTGCATGGCTTCCTTCTTGTGCTCAAAGAAGTTGTCCAGCGTGGTCTTGAAACGGTTCCAAATCTCATCGTTGTGCTGTTTCGGCGCCGGCCCGATGGTGCGCCATGTTTTCAGCAGTTCGCTGGCAGTGTTGCCGGCCTCGTTCATCTGCTTCATGGATGTGAAGTCTATTTGGGTGACTTCTTCGGCACGGAGGCAGAGGGCCAGTTTCGCCTGGTAGTTGTTCTCCTGCTCCTGCGCCATTTGCTCGTAATGCTCGCGGCGTTTCTGGTTGATCAGGTCGGAGGCGTTTTTGAAGCGGGCCCATATCTCCTCTTTCTTGTCCTCGGGAACCGGTCCGATTTCCTTCCATTCGTTGTGGTACTGCTGCAGCAGGGTGAAGGAGGTGAGAATGGAGGGTTCCAGCAGCAGGGCTTCGGTTTTCTCGCAAAGGGCGATTTTGCTCTCCAGGTTCTTTTTCAGGTCAAGCTCACGCAATTCCTTGTTGATTTTGACTTTGTCGAAAAATTTCTCAACATAGAAATGATAGTTCTGCCAGATTTCCGTGATGTTGGCCTGGGGAACCGGGCCTATGGCCTTCCATTCCTCCTGTATGGTTTTGAACTGGTCGTAGATTTCCTTGAGGGAGATTTCCGCGTCAATCAGTTCTTTCAGTTTGTCCAGCTGCTGCTGCTTGGCCTTGAGGTTGTCGGCTTTCTGCTGTTCCTGCCGGTCGATGTATTTCTGTTTGTTTTCCTTGTATTTGGCGAAGGCGGCATGGAAGCGCTTGTCCAGCAGCGTGTCTTCGTTCACTTCCGTTTCCCCTTCTTCCGCTGCGTTTTCGGCTTCTCCGGCAGCAGGTGCGTTCTCGCTTTCCTCCGTTGCGGCGGAGGCTTTCTCCAGTCGGCGCTGTTCGGCGGCTTCTTTGTTGAGCTGGATGAAGCGCAGTTTCAGCAAGGAAATCTGTTTCTTTGTTTTATTGATATCCTCGTCTTTGACCAGTTCCTCCAGGGTGGTGACCACCTCTTCTTTGGTGCAATGGTCGTAGAGGTCTTCCGGAATCTCCGGAATTTCCATTTGTTCTGTTGATTCCTGCGTCTTCTCTGTTTCCGCCGCTTCGGGACTGACGGTTCCGTTTTCTGCTGTTGTCTCCTCCGCAGGCTGTTCTTCCGCTACGGGTTCTTCAGCCGCTTCAGCGGACTCTTCCGTTTGTGTTTCTGTAATCATCTCTGAAGCAGGCTCTTCCATAGGCTGTGCCACCGTTTCCCCAACGGCTTCGGCAGCTTCTGTCAGGGTTTCCGCTACGGCCTCTTCAATGGTAGCGGCGGCAGTCTCTTCCGCAGGATTTTCCTCCACGGGTGCAATGGTTTCGGCAACCGGTGTTTCGGTCGGGGCGGTTGCGGTTTCCCCGGTGTTGTTGTCAAGCATACTTTCTTGAGGGGTTTCCGGCTGTGCTTGCGCGGCAGCGGTGGTGTCGGACAGTTCTTCCATAATGATTGCGTATTAGTTATGATACGTGATAAAACGTTTTTGTATGGGTAGAAAACGCAAAAGTACTCTTTTTTGGGATATGAAAAAGGCATTTGCCTTCTTATTCTTGTCTTTTTTTCCGGCTTGCTGTTTTTTCCCGTGCAAGGGGTGTGCCGTATCAAAAAAATGCCTATCTTTGCGCAACCTTCCGCGGGACGGAGGGATTGCGCGGACAACTATAGGGAGACGCAAGATTTTCGCCTCCTACATTAACCCTAAACCCAAAAAAAATGAAAAAAAACAAAACAAGCCTGCGGAAGGGGAATCTTCCGGAAAATGAAACAAAGGAGAAAAAATGATTTACCTGGATCCCAAAGCCGACATGACCTTCAAGAGGGTCTTCGGAGAACGCAAGCACCTGGTCAAAAGCCTGTTGAACGCCTTGCTGCCCCTTTCGGAAAAGGAGCTGATCGAGGAGTTGGAGTACCTGAACCCGGAACTGATTCCGGAGGCGCCCTGGCGCAAATACAGCATAGTGGATGTCCGCTGCACGGACAGGCGGGGGCGTCAGTTCCTGGTGGAGATGCAGATGCACTGGAGTCCGGAGTTCAGGTCGCGCGTCTTCTTCAACGCGGCCAAGGCATACGTGCGCCAAGCCGAGAAAGGCGAGGAATACCGGCTGTTCCAGCCGGTTTATTCGCTAAA
>DBVK01000143.1:11243-13315 GCA_002308135.1 Bacteroidales bacterium UBA1266 | reverse complement strand
TCGCAGTCGCGGAAATGGATGTTCTCCGGACGGTTTCCTTCGTTGGGGCGGTCGTATTTCAAGGGGTCCTTGAATTGCCCCTCATGAATCAGCCTGACCAGGTTGTTTGCCACCTCAAAGCCGCGGCAGTCAATGACGCCCTTGCCCGTGATGGCGATATCGTGCTGTTTCACGGCGAAAATAAAGGAAGTCCAGCGGCAGTAGGGATCCTTCACATAATCCAAGGGATTCAAGGAACCCAGCAGCACTGCACCGTCTTCCAAATGCAGGGTGACGTTGCTTTTCAAGTAAATGGTGCCGCATACGTGGCGTCCCGCTTCAATGATGACACGTCCGCCCCCTTTGGCATGGGCTTGGTCAATGGCGTTTTGTATACTATTGGTGTTCAGTGTGATTCCGTCTCCCACGGCTCCGAAATCACGGGCGCGAAAATCAGCGGTTTGCTTGGCCGATTGGGCGTATAATCCTGCGGGCAGGGAAATCAGGGTGGCGAACAGCAGGCGGATCAAGGTGTTTTTCATGGGCATGTTGCGGTGAAGGTGTTTATTCATTGTTTCGGTAATCTTTATTGACATTCCATTTCAAACTCTGCAGGGTGCTTGCCTTGACGTTGATCTTAAACTCAAAGCCCCTATAGTATCCGAACGGTCTCCATTGGAACGCCATGACCCAGCAGTGCAGGTCGCGGGTGATGTCAAAGGAGGAGGTGGAAATCTGATGGTTGGTGAAGTCATACCCGGAAGAGAAACGGATATCCCATTTGGGGGTCAGGCGGATGCTCCCGTTCATATTCACGGTGTTGGTGACGGTTTGGTTATAGCGGTTCCTGTCCAGATAGAGCAGGTTATAGTGGTTGTAATTGTCGGAAAGGTTGTAGTTGAGGGAGTAGGATAGCGACAGCTCCCAGTTCGGCCCTCCCGAGGACTGCATTTGGAAGGTGGAAGGGTTCAGCTGGTAGCCGATGCTGAGGTTTGCGGCCGTGGAGGAGAGGCGGAACAAGCGGTGGTTCTCCTCCCATTCCAAACGGTTGACGCGCTTGCCATTCTCGCTGATGACGTAAGGGTCCAGGTAAATGTTGAAATTGATGAAGCATTTTTTGAACAGGGAAGTCCGCCCGGAAAGGGTGAGGGGGGTCCATTGCATGGAATCCGCCGTCATGTTGTAGGACGTGCTGATTTGAAAACTTTCCAGCAGAGTGATTTTCACCAGGTTCTCCGAGGAGGTGTCCTTGTGTTTGCGCACTTTCAGCTCCACTTTGTTGCCTATGCCGAAATTGGCGTAGGCGGAGCTTTGTTGGGAAGGCACCGCATACAGAAAGCCCTCTATGGGGGCATAGGAAACGGTCTCCCCCTTCAGTGAATCGTAGTAAGACTCGAAAATGCTGCGGCTGATGAAGGGGATATAGTTAAAGCTGACCGAAGGGGTCAATTCGTGGCGCAATGCGTAGAACCTCCTGCTGCGGAACTGGTACATGCCGTACAGGGTGGTTTTCAGCTGGGAAGTGTATTTCATCTGATGGGTGGCGAAAAAGCCGTAGGCCGTGTCGCGGACAATCACCGACTGGTGCAGGCTGTCCGCTCCGGCATAATGCCGGTGGGCTCCCTTGAACTGCCAGTTCTCCGTCCATTGGACGGTGTTGTTCCAATCCAGCTGTTTCAGTAGTTTGATGGTGGAAGACAAGGGGATGGAATGAGTGATGCCGCTGCGCATCTGCTCGAACATGGCGGGTTTCATGAAGAGGGAGTCGGTGGTCTGCACGCTGTTGCTCATGTTGAGGGTATATGCGAGCGAAATGTTCTCGTACCAGCGGATTTTCCCCACGATTTCCTTGCGGCGCAAGGGGTAGAAGCTGCTGATGCTGTAGTTGACATTGGGAAGGCTGATGCTCATGGCGCCAGTAGACACGTTCTGCGACAGGCTTGCATTGATGCCGAGGGTGTGCAGCTCGCCGAAGGAGGTGGAATAGCTGACAGCGGAGTTGTAGTTGCTGTTCACGTAGTTGCTTAGGTCGGTGATGTTGTTCTTGTTGTAGGAGCTGGTCTGGTAGTTCACGTCAGCGGAGAAGCGGCGGG
>DBVK01000143.1:7259-11228 GCA_002308135.1 Bacteroidales bacterium UBA1266 | reverse complement strand
TTGCTGTCCTGGGCGTGCTTCCATGCGATACGGACGTCCTGGTTGCGGGTGAAGGTGGGCGTTTCCGGCTCCCCTCTCCGGGTGAAGCTATAGGAGGCGTTGAACGAGCCCCTGTACTTGTAACGCCGGTAGTAATTGGTCAAAGCATTGAGCGCGAAGGATCCGCGCAGGTATATGTCCGTGGTGAGCTCCAGGTCGCAGTAATCGTTGAAAGCGGTGTAGAGTCCGAGGCCTTTCAGGTAAAAGCCCAATTCGGTGGATTCGCCGTAGGAGGGAACCAGCACCCCGTTCTGATGCCCTTTGCTCCCCATGGGCAACAGGCTGAAAGGCAGTCCGACGGGAATGGGGATGCCACGGATTTCAGGTCGTATGAATTTGGTGACAATCACATCGTTGGGTATGACTTTCGCCTTGGTGAACACAAATCCGAAATGCGGATGCTCCAAATCGCAGGTGGTGTATACGCCCCGTTGCACAAAGCTGACGCTGTCGTTCACTTTCTTGATTTTTTCCCCGTGCATCAGACCTTCCCCTTCCTGGGTGATGACATGGTAGACCACGCCCTCTTTGCTTTGCAGGTGATAGCGTATTTCGTTGGCGTGGAATTCGGTGTTTTTCTGACGGAACACCGGTTTCCCCTGCATGAGTCCGTTGGAGTCCGGCATGCCGCAGGAAAACACTTCGTTGCTGTCGAAATCCATGCTGATGCGGTCGGCCTCCAGCGTGATGTCGTCGTAAAACACTTTCGTGTGATGGAAAAGATCCGCTTTCCGCCGCTTCATGTCCATGCGGACGGAATCCTCCGCTTCGTAGCGTATGCGCTCCTTAATGGCGTTTTTTGAAAGCCGGAACGCCTTTTCCGGGGCGGCTGTGTCGCTGTTCTGGGCCCGACAATGTTCCGGAAAACAGGCCGGAAAAAGGAGCATCGTCCACAAAAGGGAAAACAAATATTTCACAAACAGCTGTTTATACAAAGCCTATCTTTTTATCAAAAACATCCGAATAATGTTGTACTTTTGTATTCCCTTAACAGGGGGATAACTTGCAAAAATACGAAAAATAACCATTAAAAAAGGTGGAGCAATGAAAAATAGATTTTGTACGCTCGTTGCGGTATGCTGTATGCTGCTGCTATCCGGTGGGCTGCATGCCGGTCCGATCAAAACCATTGTGATTGACGCGGGGCATGGCGGCCACGATCCGGGTGCCATAGGCGTGAGCAAAAGCAACGAGAAAGATGTGGTGCTGGATGTCGCGCTCCGTCTGGGAAAGCAGATCCAGCAGCATTACCCGGATGTCAAAGTGGTGTACACCCGCACCACGGATGTATTTGTGGAATTGTACAAACGGGCGGAAATCGCCAACCGCAACAAAGCGGACCTTTTCATTTCCCTGCACTGCAATTCCTCGCCCAATGCGTCCGCCTATGGGACGGAAACCTTTGTGATGGGAGTGGACAAGACCAACGCCAATATGGCGATTGCCCAAAAGGAAAACGCCTCTATTCTGAAGGAGACGGATTATGAGAACAATTACGAGGGCTTTGACCCCTATACCCCGGAATCCTATATCATTTTCTCCCTGCTGCAGAATGTCTACCTTTCCCAAAGCACGCATTTCGCCTCTATGGTGCAGAAACGTTTCAAAAACGATTTGAACCGGATGGACAGGGGCGTGAAACAGGCTCCTTTCCTGGTGCTGTGGCGCACGACCATGCCCAGCGTGCTGATAGAGCTCGGATTTTTGAGCAACCGCACGGAAGAGGCCTACCTGCTTTCGGAAAAAGGCAAAAACGAACTGGCACAGTCTATCCGCAGGGCAGTCGGGCAGCTGATTGAAGAAGGCGGAGGCTCGGAAGCGCTCACGGAAAAAGATTCGGAAAACAGGTCGGGGAAAGAGGCGGAAAAGGCTTCGGAGAAAGTGACCGAAAAGGTTTCGGATAAGCCTGCCAACGGAACGAAAAACACGGCGGCCCCTACCCGTAAGGAAGAAAAACCGGTTGCGGCACCCAGCGGAGCGGAAACGGCGCCTTCTGCCGTCGCGTCCCAAAATGCCCAAACGGCGGAGCCCGTTGAAGGCGTTGTCTATAAGGTGCAGATTGCCACGTCCGCCCAGCGGAAACCAACCGATGACTGGGCGTTTCGCGGGCTGCCTGCCGTGCAATGCCAGCAGTCAGGCGAAAGGTATGTGTATACGGCCGGGGAGGAGCGCACGTATGCCGCCATTCAGGAAGTGCTGAAAACCGTAAGGGAAAAGGGCTACAAGGACGCTTTCGTCATTGCCCTGTACAAGGGCGGGCGCATTGGGATAGAGCAGGCAAAAAAGTTGGAAAAACAACCGTAGGTATTGATATAAGCGCTACTTTTGCACCTTTAATTTCTAAAGTTACCGAAATGAGTAAGACAGCAGTCATTGCCTTTGGCGGCAATGCTTTGTTGAGAAGCGGCCAGGAGGGGTTCTATCAGGAGCAGCTGGCCAATGTGGAAGAAACATGCGAATCGGTGGTTCCATTGGTCAAAGCGGGCTACCGTATCGTCATAGGGCACGGTAATGGCCCCCAGGTGGGTAATGTGCTGTTGCAGCACGAAATGGCCAACCGGGTCTCCGGTATCGTGGCGATGCCGCTGGATTTTTGTGTGGCGGAGACCCAGGGTTCCATCGGCTACCTGATTGAGCAGGGGATGAGGAATGTGCTTAAAAGGCACGGTCTGGAAAAAGATGTGATTGGCATCATCACACAGGTGGTGGTGGACCAGCACGATCCGCTCTTTATCAATCCCACTAAACCCATCGGGCGCTATTTCAAGCAGAAACAAATGGAATCGTTCGTGGAAGAGCACCCCGGCACCGTCTTCAAAGAGGATCCTAAAGGCAACGGATGGAGACGGGTCGTGGCTTCTCCGCAACCTATAGACATTTTGAATGTGAAACCCGTGGAAGCGCTGCTGAACGCGGACAACATCGTCATCACCGTTGGTGGAGGCGGTGTGCCGGTCATTCGGGAAAATGCTCAGATTAAAGGGGTGGAGGCTGTGATTGACAAGGATTTGTCCTCTGCATTGCTGGCCACCAAACTGCATGCGGACGAGTTTTACATCCTTACCGATGTGCCAAAGGTCTACATCAATTTCCGCAAGCCCGACGAGAAGGCCTTGGATGTGGTCACCATTGCCGAGGCGCAGAAATACTTGGAAGAAGGGCAGTTCACCGAAGGTTCCATGGCACCGAAAATCCGTGCGGCCATCCGCTTCGTGGAGCAATGCGGCGGCACCTGCATCATCACCGAGGCCGGACAGCTNNCAGCTGGAAAACCCCGCCTGCGGCACAAGAATTGTCCGCTGAACAAAAGCGGTCCGATCGTGATTTGTGAAATAATAAATGTATACCAAAATCCGAATGCCATGGAAAAAAAGTTGTATGAACTGGCCCAGTCTCCGAAATTTATCCCGTTCGTCAAACTTTTGAGTGTATTGGCTGTTATTGTCACCGTTGCTGGCGGCGTGATGAAAATGCTGTCCATGCCGGGGAACATGCTGTTTGTTTGTGGTATGCTCACATTAGCCATGACGTTTTATTTGATGGCATTCCTGCCGTACCGGCCCATAGAAAAGGATGAGGAAGCAAACGACCATTTGCGTCCGCTTTGGACCTTCTCCATCAAAATTTTCGGATTGGGTTTGAGTGTCCTGCTGCTTGGAATCCTGTTCCGGATAGAGCGCTGGAGTGCNNCTGGAATGTGCTGACGATTTGCGGTTCCATCGCCACGCTTTGCGGTGTGGTTGCGCTCTTGGTGTACCACCGCCAGCGCAGCAAACACCAAATCCACTAATATTTAAACATCTTAAACTCTCAACCCCTCATTATCGAATTAACAAAAAAAACAATAAACATTATGGCTTACAATTTGAGAAACCGCAATTTTTTGAAAATTTTGGATTTCAGTCCGAAAGAATTGAACTATCTGCTGGA
>DBVK01000143.1:7018-7253 GCA_002308135.1 Bacteroidales bacterium UBA1266 | reverse complement strand
AAACGCGCCAAATATGCCGGCACCGAACAACCCACCCTTACCGGAAAGAACATCGCCCTCATTTTTGAGAAGACGTCGACCCGCACCCGCTGCGCTTTTGAGGTTGGAGCGAAAGACCAGGGGGCGCATGTCACCTATCTGGGTCCCACCGGCAGCCAGATTGGCGTGAAAGAGAGCATGAAGGATACCGCCCGCGTGCTGGGGCGCATGTTTGACGGCATCGAATACCGGGGCT
>DBVK01000143.1:1228-6956 GCA_002308135.1 Bacteroidales bacterium UBA1266 | reverse complement strand
ACCAACGAGAGCCATCCCACCCAGATTTTGGCCGACTTCCTCACCATGCAGGAACATGTGGACAAGCCGCTCAGCCAGGTGACCTTCGCCTACGTCGGTGACGCCCGTTTCAACATGGGCAACAGCCTGATGGTCGGTGGCGCCAAGATGGGCATGGATGTGCGCATTATCGCCCCGAAAAAGCTCCAACCGGAGGCCTGGCTGGTGAAAAAGTGCAAGGAGATTGCCAAAGAGACCGGCGCCAAGGTGACCGTCACCGACGATCCCGTGAAAGGCGTGAAAGGTTGTGATTTCATCTACACCGACGTGTGGGTGAGCATGGGCGAGCCTGCCGAAGTATGGAAGGAGCGCATCGACATGCTGATGCCTTTCCAGGTGAACGCCCAGATGATGAAAAACACCGGCAACCCGAAATGCAAATTCATGCCCTGCCTGCCCGCTTACCACAACCTGGAGACCCAGGTGGGGCGTGACGTGCACAAACAATTCGGCTTGGATGGTATCGAAGTGACCGAAGAGGTGTTTGAGAGCGAGAACAGCATTGTCTTTGACGAGGCTGAGAACCGCATNNATGCACACCATCAAGGCGGTCATGGTGGCCACCTTGGGTGACTGAAAACGCTGATACCCCATACAGCATAGACAGGGGCGGATTCCGCCCCTGTTTTTTTGCCTCCGCCTTTACCGACCGTTTGCGAAAGCGGCCTGTTTATTTCTTCTTTCGGGAGAACAGCTCTCTCAGGGTGTTGAAATCTTTGGTGTAGCCTATGCCAATCCCTTGGTAATAGGGCACATCAGAATAAGCGGAGGAAAGCACATCGTAATAGTTCGCCATATTGAAGGCTTTGACCCGCAGGGAGCCGTCAGGATTGATTTTGTATTCGATGATGATGTCTCCCACCACATTGCCGGCGACCGCCTGTTTTTCCCGGGCGATATTGTTGTCTTCGTAAATGTCCAGGTTGCCTTTGATGATTAGCCGGTTTTCCATCAGGTTGGTGGAGATTTGCACGTTGTATTCGTCCCCGTTGCTTATGCCGTCTCCCGGCCGGTAAAGGAAGCCCAGATTAACGTTTTCGGTCAGGGTGGACATCATTTTTTGCAAGTAGTGGGAAAAGAGTTCGCTCAACGAATAGCCCAGGTAGTTGGCGTTGTTGTTGTCAGTGGCGGACTGGGTCTCGAAGCGTCCCAGCAGCATCAGGGAGAAAGCCTGGCGGAACATGGCTTCTTTGTCGGTGGTGTCAAGGGCGTTGTACACCAGCGACCGGAGGGATTCGTCCACCTCGTCCAGGCTGATGCGGAAAGAGGATTCCGGATTGAGCAGTTCACCGTTCAGGTGAAGTCCTGTGGTGACGGGTACGGAGCGGTAGGAGGTGGAGGAGGCCGATTCGCCCAGCAGTTGGGTGACGGATGTTTTGGTGGTGTAGCTGGCGCGAACGTCCATCCGCCCTTTGTCCGGCATGCCGTTCCAGGAAAGCGAGCTGCCGTTTTCCAGATTCAGAGTGCGGGTGAATATTTTCCCTAATGCCAAGTCCACATTGCCTTCGGCCAAGGTGTAGTTCCCATAGATTTCGAAAGGGCGGTTGTCCATGAGCTCCAGCCGCAGGTTGCCGCTTCCGTTACCCAGGATGGTGCAGCCTATGGAAGGGGGAAGCACCACTTTGACCGTGGCTTCCGAGGTGATGCTCAGGTTGATTTGCACATTGGTGTTGCTGCTTCCCGAATGGGGGCGGACGTTGGCGTTTTCCGTGTGTCCGCTTTCTTCGGCCAGGGAATAGGGTTTTTCAAATACAATATAAGACTGCTCTTTCTGCACGCTGGCGTTCTTTCCGGGAAGAATGGTGACAACGGTGCCGTTGCCGGTGCGGACATTCCCTATGAGGTGGAAGGCCTGCTGCGGACGCTGACGCAAACGGATTTCCCCGATGCCGTAGGCTTTCCCGTAAAACAGATCGTTGTTTTTATAAGTGGTGTTCAACACCATCACATTGTCCGCGTCAATATCCAGATGTACCCCGAAATGTGTCAGCTGTTGGTGGGAGACATAGCCCGAAAGGCGGCCTTCATGCCCGTCCTCGTCCGTAAACAACAGCTTGTCAAAGAGGAAGGAAGAGTCTTGGATAAGAATCTCCTGATTGCGAATGCGATAGACGGTGTTGATGTATCCTATGCCAAGGCAGGCGTCATCCAAATGCAGTTTCCCGGAAAGGTGAAGCTGCGGCAGGGTGCCGTGCACACGCAGATTGCCCGATCCTATACCGCTGACCGTATGGGAGAAAGAGGAAAGGTAGGGTGCGAGGGACTGCAGTCCAAGGGTGCGTATGTCGCTCTCCAGATTCAGGTGGCGGCTGTCGGGTTGGAAGTGGCCCAGCAGCTGGATGGCCGGCAGACCTGCTTGTTCGGGATGCAGGGTGGCATGTATGCCGATTTGACGCTCCGCCTCTTCCCATTCCGCTTTCCCTTCCAGCTTTCCGTATTGCACCCCGTTAAAGGCAAAGGAGTCCACTTGCATGTCGGAGGTGAGGCGGAACGTCTCTCCCGTATGGAGCATAAACAGCTTGCCGGAGGCGATGCCGTCAAGCGTGAGGCCGTATGCCTTGAGCAGGGGTTCGAAATTCGAGATGACCAGATTGTCTGTGAGCAGCAGCAGGCGTTTGTTCGCTTTTTTTCCGAAAAAACCATCCAAAGCAATGTCCTGTCGTCCGGAGGCAAAGCGCAGGCTGCGCGCCTGTATGCCATTCTCCTTCCATATGAGGAGGTTGTTGTCGTCCAGTGCAAAGTCCGAAGCCTGCAGCCGTATGCCGCCTTCCTGGAAATGCAGTTCCCTATGCGTTGGGGACAGCATCTGCAGTGCGCCGCGCAAGGTAAAACCAATGGCGCTTTCCGGCTGTTCGTCCGTATATGCGGCAAACGCCAGGGTGTCGCGGAAACAGCTTATGTCCGCCTGCAGCTTTTGCAGAAGGGAAAGGCTGTCTTTGTTGTTCCATGCGAATTTGCCGCACTCCACCGATGTGTGTAGGGTGTCTGCTGTGGCGTAGCTGTGCAGGCTGCAGCTTTCGGTCTCCATGTCACGGTAAGCCAGTTTGGGCGCCTGAATGCCGGTTTCCCAGCTGCTGTTCGCCCGGTCGTAATGGATTCGGGCGTGAAGGCCTTCGCCTATGCGGATTTGGGGAAGCAGCAGCTCCAGCGCCGCCACGCGGCTTTTCAGCTGGATGGTTGCGTCAAAGGCGGCCGAATCGGGAATGGCCTGCGGCGAGGCGGCAAAACTTTGGGGAAGATAGATGCGCAGCATATGTTTCAGGCAAGGCAGCAGCTCCGAATATCCGACGTTGCCGTCCAGGGAAGCCTGCAGAGGACGGGAGTTCAGCTGCAGGTAATGCCTGCTGTCGGATGTGTTGCCCATGGCCAGCTGGATGGGCGGCACTGTCGCGGAGCGGCCGTTTTGCGTATAGGTGATGCCACGCAGGCTGATGTCGGTGCTGCGTTCCTCCTGATTTCCGCGCAAGTGCACTTTGGAAGTCAGAGAAACCACTACCGCCGAGTCTTCACGGAACAGGTGGAATGCGCTGAGATTGAATCTGTCGATTTCCGCCACCCCATAAGCTATGTTTTCTTCCTGCAAATCCACAAAGCCTTTGACACTGCCTTTCAGTTCCGGATCCTGGAAGTCCCCTTGTATGCCTATGCGTTTGTCTTCCATGTCACCGCTGATTTTCACATGCTTCACCTCCCTTCCGTTGAGGTTCAGCGAAGCGATGGACAGTCGGTATTCATCGATGTTCCCGCCCTTCCCGCTGATTTCGCCTTGGGCGGTCAGGTTTCCCATCAGCTTGTTCTGTAAGAGGTGCTGGATTTTCAAATCCTTGGTGTTTATCCTGCCCCGGTAGCGTCCGCCTGCCGGCTGCTGGTAGTTTCCTTCCGCCTCCACTTGCCCCCAGTTGCTGTTAGCGGAGATATCCGCTGAAAAATCCAGAAAACTTCCGTTGAAATGCCCTTGCGCTTCGTGTATACGGCATGACAGCAGGCGTTCGGGAATATGCAGCTGCCTGTTGCCTGGAAGCTGGAAGCCGTTCAGCTCGTTCAGCTTGGCGCATGCCTTGTCCATGCGGACCGTCCAGTAGGTTTGCATGGCATCGGGAAGGCCGTCGGACAGTATGTCCCCTTGAAAGAGGCAGCTGTCCCCCTTGGCGATGCGGAATTGTGTGATCGCCATGTGCGAAAGGCTGTTTTTCACTACCCCTTCCAAAGCCACGGTTTCCCTTCCCCATGACAGGAGCTTGGGGGAGAAGTGGCGCAAATCGCCTGTGCACAGGGTGGAAGGACGCAGGCGGCAGTCAAAAGCCACACTGTCGTTGAAATGCTGGAACTGTTTCCAACGGTCGAAGAGCATACGGTAGTCCATGTCAATGCGGCTGCCTTCCCCTAACTCCATCCGGCAGTTCTCTATCGCAAGCAGCGAGGAGGAAACGGTCAACTCACCCTGGAAATCCTCAATGGAGAACCCGGAATGCTCTCTCATGGAGAAGTTTTTCATGTGGAGGATGCAGGCGCCGTCGGCGACAAGGATTTTCCGCACTTCCCCTTGAATGTCTGTGATGCGGATGTGGCGATAATTCCAGCATCCGGGGGTGTCTTCCTCGTATTTCTTTTCATGCAGGAAAACGTACGTGCCGTTTTTCATATGGACGTTATTCAGCACGACACGCATGGGTTTCTTTTTTTTGTCGGAGGCGAGGTGGCGGAAGAACAGCGTCATGTTATTTGCCTCATCCCCTTTGTACAAGGCCGTGCGAACAAGGGCGTCCTCCACGCGGACACCGGAGAAGCCGAGTTCGCGCTGGGACGAGTTGTAGGAGGGGAGGTGCGCCTTCAGTTTTCCTACGGACAGCATGGCGTTCCCACGATGGTCTTCCACACAGAAGCCTTCCACCGCAATGTCAAGGTTCCAGAGCAGGCGCAATTTTTCTATGGAAATGGTGGTTTCCAAGGATTTGGAAAGATGGCGCGCGACTTTTTGCGCCGTCCGGGTTTGTACGGAGGGAACCATAAACACCAAGCCTGTGACAAACAGCAGGACCGCCACGCCCAGCACTGTGCCGATGAGCAGGCGGAAAACATAGGTTATCCAGGCGTGGGTTGTTTTCTTCATTTCGTGATTTTGACAGTCAGTCCTCTACGGGTCATGATTTCAGCGACGCCCGCCACCTTTTCCAGGCTGCCGTGCAGCACATCGCATTTCCCGTAGCAATGGGTGATCCACGCGCATTGCAGGGCTTGCTCGTAGGTGTGTCGGCACAATTCCATCAGGTTTTCAATGACGAAATCAAAAGTGTTGACATCGTCGTTGATTAGCATCAGCGTGCGGCCTTCGTCCGCAAGCAGCTGCTCCTGTATCTCACATGCGCTCTCCGGTCTGTTCATGCTACCAGTCGTCTTTGAACTCCTCTTTTGCCCTCATGCCTTCTTCAAGGCTCTCTATCAGTGTTTTCATGTGGGTGTCAATCTCGGTCAGGTGATTGTATCGTACAGGTGTCCACTCGGGTTTGCTGTTGTCCAGCCACTGTTCGCAGGCTTGGGTGACGGCCCCGTTTTTGCAAGTGAAGTTGGTGATGGTGTAGCGGTAGCGTCCGTCGCGGGCCTCTATCCGCAGCTCATACGTGACGATACCGGCCATCACAAAGGTTTTGCCGTCTTTGGCAAGCGTGTGGATTTTCATGTTGCTGCGGCA
>DBVK01000143.1:243-1152 GCA_002308135.1 Bacteroidales bacterium UBA1266 | reverse complement strand
AATGCGCGGTCATACAATACTGCAGGTTCCGATTTCATCGGAACGACATCCTGGTAGGTTATCCGTTTTGTCTGTTCGCTTATGGGAATGAAGGACAGGTCTACGGGTTCCCCCTTTTTCTGGCCGGAGGCCGAAAGGGTCAGGCACAGGCAAATCACAGAAAGGATGCCGTTTGTTGGGAGATGTTTTTTCATGCTTGGTTTATTTTTTTTCATATACTTGGAAAACAAAAGGGCAGCAGTGCTTTTCATCGGCGGGTTGGGCTTCTTCGGAGACAAGCTGCCAATCCTTTTCATCAATTGGCGGGAAAAAAACATCCGCATCCGGGAATGCCGATAGCATGCGGGTGATGTAGAGCTTGTCGCACAAAGGGAAAAACTGCCGGTAGATGGAGGCTCCGCCCATGATGAAAACCTCTTCCTCCGACGGGCATAGCCGCACGGCCTCTTCAATGGAGTAGGCCATTTCACAGCCCTCATAGGTTTTGCCTTTCTCTAGCGTGAGCACGATGTTGCGGCGGTTGGGCAGCGGCCGTTTGGGAAGGGAGAGCCAGGTGTTCTCGCCCATCAGCACTGTGTGTCCTTTGGTGGTCTCCTTGAAATGCCTCAAATCGTCGGGCAGGTGGCAGAGCAGCTGGTTTTTCCTGCCGATCTCATAATGTTCGCCTATGGCTACAATGATGGATAACATGTTTTTCCGGATAAAGCGTTACAGATTGCATTTTAACAGCTGGTTCAAACGGCTTTCGATTTCCGGGACGGAGATGCGCTCCTGCTCCATGCTGTCGCGGTTGCGCAAAGTGACGGTGTTGTCCTCCAGCGTCTGGTTGTCCACGGTGATGCAGAAGGGCGTGCCTATGGCGTCCTGGCGGCGGTAGCGGCGTCCGATGGCGTCTTTCTCGTCGTACTG
>DBVK01000143.1:0-188 GCA_002308135.1 Bacteroidales bacterium UBA1266 | reverse complement strand
CCGTCCTTCTTGACCAAAGGCAGCACCGCCACTTTCACCGGCGCGAGAATGGCCGGGATGCGCAACACGGTGCGCATGCTGTTGTCCGGCAGGGTCTCTTCACAGAAAGCATGGCTCAGCACCGCCAGAAACATGCGGTCCACCCCAATGGAGGTCTCAATCACGTAAGGCACATAGCTTTCGTTGGT
>DBVK01000096.1:11244-11438 GCA_002308135.1 Bacteroidales bacterium UBA1266 | reverse complement strand
GGCGCCGATCTGATGGACGGGACGCCTATAGTGGACATCAAACCCTATCTTCCGTTTACCGACAGCCATCCCGAAGCCTCCGCCGGTTTTGCCGAAGCTTTGTTTGCCCGTTCTTTGGAGGTGGAGATTCCGGAGCGTTGGCTGCAGCGGATTCCGGAGCCGCACCGCCGGACAGTGGCGGAGCTGCTGGCACT
>DBVK01000096.1:10791-11223 GCA_002308135.1 Bacteroidales bacterium UBA1266 | reverse complement strand
TGCGGACAGGGTATACGGCCTCCCGTACGCAGGCATGGATATCCGCTTCCGGGTGGAAAACCATAAAGCGGTGGTGGTGGAGGTGCGCTGAAGAGATATGGATTTAAGGTATTGGAATTTAAATAAAACAAAAAAATGAAACAACAATTTACAGCAGGCATTGATATTGGAGGCACCAACACGGATTTCGGATTTGTGGACTCCCAAGGCAGGATAGTGCAGCGCAGCCGCTTGAAAATGGCGGATTTCGACGAGGTGGAACCCTATGTGAAGACTTTGGCCGCACAGCTGCAGCAAATGGCGGAATGCCTGGATGGCGGCATAGAGGCGATAGGCATAGGTGCGCCCAACGGCAATTTCTACACCTCCTGCATTGAACATGCGCCCAATTTGAAATTCAAAGGCATTGTGCCTTTGAAGGAAATGATTCAG
>DBVK01000096.1:10594-10741 GCA_002308135.1 Bacteroidales bacterium UBA1266 | reverse complement strand
CAACGACGCCAATGCCGCCGCCTACGGGGAATTCATCTACGGTGGCGCCAAGGGCATGAAGGACATGACGATGTTCACCTTGGGAACCGGTGTGGGCAGCGGGGTCATTGTGGACGGGCGTTTGGTGCACGGATTCACTGGCGCCGT
>DBVK01000096.1:5252-10563 GCA_002308135.1 Bacteroidales bacterium UBA1266 | reverse complement strand
GGAGGAGTACGCCTCCGCCAGGGGCATCTGCCAGACGTTTGAGGAATTGAGGAAACAGCACGCCTCCTACCGCGGGCTGCTGGCTGATGTGCCTTTTGCCGAGTTGGATACCAAGAAGATTGCAGACGCGGCGCATGCCGGAGACGAATTGGCCATACAAACCTATGCGCGCACCGCTTACCTTTTGGGTATCGCTTGCGCCAACGCCGTCGCCTTCTCCTCACCCGAGGCCATTTTCCTGATGGGAGGCCCAGTGCAGGCGGGCAGCGTGTTGATCGAGCCGCTGAAACGCGCCTTCGAGGATCATTTGTATGTGTCTTTCAAAGGCAAGACGCAAATCCGTCTTTCAGAATTGAACGCCAATGACGTGGCTATCCTTGGCGCGGCGGCTTTGACCAAAATGCCGCGCTAGTCAGGGCAGCCGGAAGGGGTTGCCGGTTTCGAAACGCAGGTCCTTTCCGTTCAGGGGGTGGTAAAAGCACAGCCGGAAGGCGTGCAGGCAGAGCCTGCCTTCAGGGTCGCTGCCGTCCCCGTATTTGCGGTCTCCGGCCACGGGGAAGCCAATATCCTGCAAGTGAACCCGGATTTGGTTTTTGCGGCCCGTGTCCAGACGCAGTTCCACAAGGGAGTATGCTTCGCCCGTTTGTATGGTGCGGAAGCGTGTCAGGGCGAATTTGCCCCCGTTATCATAGGGGGAGGAGTAGCTCACATGCGCTTTGTTGTCTTTCAGCCAGGAAGAGATGACCCCTTCCTTTTCCGTCATCCGGCCGTGCACGAGGGCGATGTAGCGTCTGTCGTACACCCGCTCCTTCCAATGGTCTTCAAACAGCAGCGCGATTTTCTTGCTTTTGGCGAAAAGCAGCAGTCCGGAAGTGTCCCTGTCCAGCCGGTGCACGGTATGGGCGCGCGCCCGCTGCCTGCTCTGCTCGAAATAGGCGTTCAATACGGTTTGTACGCTTTCCTTGCCCGGATCCGGACTCTGGGTGAGCAGTCCGCAAGGCTTGTTGACCACCACCAGGGCGGTGTCCTCATACAGGATTTCCATTTCCGAAGGTTTTCGGTGTCCGGTGTGCGCAGCTGTTTTTCTCATGCTTATCCAACGGAAAAAATGCCGATATATTTTCCGGCTCACTGCCGTTTGATATTTGCTTTTTGATTAATTTTGCAATTTACTGGTCATTGCAGTAGGTATATGAAAAAGAAAATCTTGTTCATCATCAATCCGAAATCGGGAACGGGCCGGTACAGGAAGGTCCCTTCCCGCGTGGAGGCTTTTCTGGACAAGGAAACCTACGATTACGACATCTGCTACACCCAATACAAGGGGCATGCTACGGAACTGGCGCACAAGGCTGTGGAGGATCGAGTGGACATGGTGGTCTCTGTCGGAGGGGACGGCACGCTGAACGAGGTGGTCCGGGCTTTGGTCGGCACGCAGACTGCTCTGGGGATTCTGGCCACCGGTTCGGGCAACGGATTGGCGCGTCACCTGCATATACCGGTACGCATTAAGGATGCGGTGCGCCTGCTCAACGAAGGCTATACCGAATGCATTGACACGGTTGCGTTGAACGGTCAGGTGTATGCCAGCATTGCCGGTGTGGGTTTTGACGCTTTGGTGGCGGAACGCTACAGCCATGTCTGGCGGCGCGGCTTCTTCCCCTACCTGGATCTGGTCATCAGGAACTACTTTCATTACAAGCCCAGAACCTATGTGATGGAAGGGGATGGGCAAAAGCATGTGGTCAAAGCGCTGCTGATTTCTTTCGCCAATTCCTCCCAGTGGGGTTTCGATGTGAAGATTTCACCGGAGGCTTCTGTCCAGGACGGTTTGGTGAATGTGACGGTCGTGCAGAAACCGCCTTTGCTTGCGGTGCCTTTCCTGCTGCTTTTCCTGTTTTCCGGTAACCTGAACCGCATTGATAAGTACGTGAAAATATATAAAATAAAAAACTTTAAACTAAAATCGGAAGATGGCGGCGCCCTGTATACCCATTTGGACGGTGATTTCATGGGTATGCAGCCGGAGGCGGATGTGAGCATCCGCCCGATGTCTTTGCGCATCGCCTTGAAACGAACCATTTAAAACCTATGCCATGAAACTGCAACTGAGACGCCCTTTGGTGTTTTTTGATTTGGAAACGACTGGAGTCAATGTCGGAACGGACAAGATTGTGGAGATCAGTATGGTGAAAATCATGACAGATCAGTCGGAAATCGTGCGTACATACAGGGTCAACCCCGGACGGCACATCCCCATAGAGGCCTCCCGCATCCACGGCATTTACGACAAGGATGTGCAGAACGAACCGGATTTCAAGACACTGGCTCCTGAAATAGCGGCTTTTATGCGCGATTGCGATTTGGCGGGCTATAACCTGCTGAAATTTGACGTGCCGTTGCTGGTGGAGGAGTTTATGCGGGCGGATTTCGATTTTTCGCTGCGCGGCGTGAAGATTGTCGATGTGCAGAACATTTTCCACAAGATGGAGCCGCGGACCCTTTCGGCGGCCTATTTTTTCTATTGCGGGGAACGCTTGGAGAACGCCCACAGCGCCGAAGCCGACACTGTGGCCACCCTGCGTGTGCTGGAGGCGCAGCTGGACCGTTACCGCGATACGCCCTATGTGGACAAGGATGAAGTGGAAAGCTATCCGGTTGTCAACGATGTGGACAAGCTGGCCGTTTTCTCCACCGGCGGACGCAACGTGGATCTGGCCGGACACATTGTGTGGAACGACCAGGACGAGGAAGTATTCGCTTTCGGAAAACACAAGGGGGAAACCGTGCGCAGCGTGTTCCGCAAGGAGCGCAACTATTACGACTGGATGATGAAGGCGGATTTCCCGCTCTACACCAAGAAAATCATTACCCGTATTTACGAGGCGGAATACTTGAAGGATTTCGGGAAAATCATATAGCATACAGGCATGGAGGAAGACCGGATACAGCAGACGACCCCCCTTGCGGAGACGGAGGAGGGGCTTGCCGCCCAGGTTGCGGAAGAGGGTTGCGGGAACCAGCCTGCGGAAGAGGGGGATGCACTATACGAGCATTTCCACATTGTGGTGGATGCCGGGCAGGAGCCTTTGCGCATCGACCGCTTCCTGAGCAACCGCATCCGCAATGTGTCGCGCAATAAAGTCCAACAGGCCTTGCGTGCCGACAATATCCTGGTGAACGGCAAGCCGGTCAAACCGAATTACCAGGTGCGCCCTGCGGACGAGGTTTCCGTGGTCATGGCCGAACCGCCCAGGGATTCGGACATTCTGCCGGAGCCTATCCCCATTCAGAAGGTTTATGAGGATGCGGACATTATGGTGGTGAACAAAAAGGCCGGCATGGTGGTGCATCCCGCCTATGGGAATTACACAGGCACCCTGGTGAACGCGCTTTGCTATGATTTGGGCGGCAGGCCGGGCGATGTGCGGCCGGAGCATCTGCCGTACCTGGTGCACCGTATTGACAAGGACACTTCCGGCATTCTGCTGGTGGCTAAGAACGAGACGGCGCAGGCACGGCTGGCGCATGACTTTTTTGTACACAATATTGACCGCCGGTATTACGCTTTGGTTTGGGGCGATTTTGACGAGGAGGGGGGCACCATCGACGCACCCTTGGCCCGTTCCGCTGCAGACCGCCGCGTGATGGATGTCTGCAGGGATGAGCGTATGGGCAAACGTGCCGTCACCCATTGGAAGGTGGTGGAGCGTTTCGGGTATGTCACATTGGTGGAATGCCGGCTGGAAACGGGGCGCACCCATCAGATCCGCGCCCACATGCGTTCCATAGGGCATCCGCTGTTCAACGATGCCATGTATGGAGGCAACCGCGTGCTGAAGGGCACGATTTTTTCAAAATACAAGCAGTTCGTGCACAATTGCTTCGATATGCTTCCCCGCCAGGCGCTGCATGCGAAATGCTTAGGATTCACGCATCCGGTGAGCGGGGAATACCTCTTTTTCGATTCCGAGCTGCCGGACGATATGGCCTCCACCCTTGCCAAATGGCGCAACTACGCTTATCACAAGGTGTACGAGGAGGATGTGGTCACCCTTTCCCGCGCTGAATTGGACGAGCGGGCCGAACTTATGTCAAACAAGTACAAATAGTAAGAAATAATAGCTGATCTATGAAAAAACATCTCATGCAAATGCTGGCTGGCGCGCTATTTCTGTTCGTCGCGCAGGCCGTGATGGCGAAACCCTCCCTGGTGGGCGTCTTGGAGAACGGCAGGAACACCCGCAGTGTGGCGCTGGATTCCGCCATTGACAAAAACCAGAAAGCCCCCCTTGAAGTCTCTGCGTTGGATTCGCTGGGAAATTTCGTTTTCAATTACCGCCCGAAGGCCATAGGCTATTTCACCCTGCAATTTGAAAACGCCAAAAGCGTATTGTGTGTCCTGAAACCGGGAAGCACGGTTTTCCTGACCATTGACGCGCGTACAGGCATGCTGCTGAAAACGGCCAATTCCGATGAGAACACCTTGCTGCTGAACTATCAGCAGCGGCTGATAGATTTGGATGTGGTGAAGGATAGCATAGTGGAGAAGCATAACCTGAAGGAGAACCCGAATTTCCAGACGGAAATGCAGCAGTTGGAAAACGACCGCAAAGCCTATATTGTGGAACTCTGTGAGACGAATATAGGCAATTACGCCACGGCCGCGCTGCTGGAATACCTGGATGCCGATTTCTATATGGATTTGTATGCCAAAGTGCTTACGCCTTTGCGCAAAAAATATCCCAAAGACGAATTTCTGAACCGCAAATACGGGCAGCTGCAAACCTCCCTGCGTTTGAGCCCGGGCAATCCCGCCCCGGATTTCACCCTGCCCGACACCAGTGGGAAGGAAGTGCGCCTTTCCGATTACCAGGGGAAAGTGGTGCTGCTGGATTTCTGGGCGTCTTGGTGCCCGGACTGCCGCAGGGAAAGCCCTGCTATGGTGCAATTGTATCGGATGTACCACGACAAAGGTTTGGAAATCATCGGCATTTCTTTGGATAATGACAGGGAACGCTGGCTGGGCGGCATGCGTGCCGACGGATTGTGCTGGACGCAGCTGAGTTCGCTGCAGCGCTGGGAATGCCCGGTGCGCACGGCCTATAACGTCCATTGGATTCCCACCCTTGTCCTGATAGGCAAGGACGGACGCATCGTCGCCAGAGGGGTGAGCGTGTCGGAAGTGGAAGCGGCAGTCAAAGCCATACTCAAATAAACATCAAAGCACGGATCATGAAAAGATTAGTTTGGATTTTTGCAGGCCTGTTTTTTGCAGGGATCACCCTGCAGGCGGCCCCGAAAAAAGTGA
>DBVK01000096.1:0-5246 GCA_002308135.1 Bacteroidales bacterium UBA1266 | reverse complement strand
AAAGGCACGGTGCTCAATTACACCGCCACTGACAGCGTGGAGCTGTACGATGCCCTCGGCCGGGAGAAAAACGCCTTGGAGAAGGCGGCGGTGGAGAAGGGTCAGTTCAAGTTCTATTACAACCCGTCCGAAATCGGCTATTACATTTTGCGTTTCCCGGCCGGGAAGAACGTGCTTGCCGTGCTGACCCCCAATCAGACGCTTGAAATGACGGTGGATGCCCGTAGCGGCATGATCATGGAGGCGAAGCACTCTCCCGAGAACCAGCTGCTGCACACCTATCAGGAGTACCTGATGCAGCTGGAGGTGGTGAAGGACAGCCTGGTGCGCGCCCATCAGGAAACCCCCGATCCGGACATACAGCGGAAATTCCTTAAAATGGAGGAGGAGCGGATTGCCTACCTGGCTTCGCTCTGCCTTGAGCATGCTGACAATTACGCCGCCGCGGCTTTGATGGAAAACCTCAAATACGAGCAGGCTCCTGCGGCCTTTGACACGGTTTTCACCCATCTGTTCCGCAAATACCCCAAGGACACCTACATACAATACCGTATGTCGGAGCTGGAGAACAACAAATTCCTTTCACCGGGTTCCGAGGCGCCCGACTTCACGCTTGCTGACACCAATGGCGTGAAAGTCAGTTTGTCTGATTTTAGGAACAAGGTGGTGGTGGTGGATTTCTGGGCTTCCTGGTGCCGTCCCTGCCGTCAGGAGAACCCGAACATGGTGCGCCTGTACAGGGATTTTCATGACAAGGGCTTGGAAATCATAGGCGTGTCCTTGGACAACGACCGGGCGAGCTGGATGGAAGCCATTCACAAGGACGGTTTGTATTGGACGCAGCTTAGTGATTTGAAGCAATGGCAGTGCGTAGTCGCCCGGCAGTACCGGGTGTCGGGCATTCCCTTCACCGTGCTGATTGACAAAGATGGCAAGGTGGTCGCCAAAGGTTTGCGCGGCAACGAGCTGCGTCAGAAAGTGGAAACCCTTTTAAGCGAATAGCGCTGCATGCGTCCTGTCCGGATATATATACTGGCGCTGACACTTCTTGGGGGTCTGCATGTGATGGCGCAGACCGGCGGAACAAGTGTGTTCAACATCCTGAGCCTGCCTTCCTCGGCACGTCAGGCGGCTTTGGGAGGGCGCTTGCTTTCGGTATGGGACGGGGACGCCAGCCNNTGCCATGAACCCTTCCCTCTTGCGCAGGGAATGGGACAACAGCTTGAGCCTGCAATGCGTGGATTATTTTTCCAACGCCTTTTACGGCAATGCCGATTATATATATGCCGGGAAGAAAGGCAGCTNNCTGTCGTTTTGGTGTGCAAGCCATGAGCTTTGGAAGCTTTGACGGCTACGACATCTACGGGAACGGGACAGGAAACTTCACGGCAAGCGACTATGTGCTTTCCGCAGGATACGGGCGTGACATTGTGCCGGACAAGGTGTCCATGGGTATGAATGCCAAAACCATATTCTCCTATTACGAAACCTATTTTTCCGCAGGCTTGGCCGTGGATGTGGCGGCCACCTATTATGACACCTCCAAGCATTTCAGCGTCAGTCTGGCGGCAGTCAATATCGGGGTGCAGGCGGTCAGTTATGCGGAAGAGCGGGAAAGCCTGCCTTTTGATTTGCAGCTGGCGGTCTCCCGTAAGCTGGAGCATCTGCCCGCACGTTTTCATTTTGTGTTTCACCACCTGAGCCAGTGGAACCTGCGTTACGATGACCCGACCGACCCTTATGTGGAGTGGGACGTGCAGACCAAAGAGAGCCGGACACCTTCGGGGGTGGAGCGTTTTGTGGATAATGCTTTCCGGCATTTTATCCTGGGGCTGGAAATCCAGCCCGCCAAGGCGCTTTCGCTGCAATGCTCCTACAATTACGATATGCGGCGAGAGATGCGTTTGTACAACAAGCCCGCCGCGGCCGGCATCGCTTATGGCGCCTGCCTGCACATCCGCCAGTTCAACGTGCAGTACGCGCGGGTGCACAACCACATCTCGTCTGTGCCGAATTACCTTAGCTTGTCAACCAATTTGAATACATTTAATAAAAGAAAATAAAAATTACGATGATGGAAACTTGGATTATAGGAATTGCCGGAATGCTCCTGATAACTGCCGTGTTGGGCCTGATTGCCTATTTTATGCTGAAAGTGAGTCATGACCGGGCTTTGAAGCAGCTTGTGCTGGAAAGGAAAAAAGAAAGCATGCCGGTGGTGGTCCCCATCCGTTTGCAGGCGTATGAACGCGTGGCTCTGCTGCTGGAGCGCATACGTCCGGAAAGCCTGCTGTTACGGGAACTTCCCGGTAACCGTACGGTGGCGCAGTACCATACCTTTTTGCTTACCGCTATACGCAACGAGTTTGAACACAACCTTTCCCAGCAGGTGTACATCTCTTCCGCCCTGTGGGATGCGGTCAAGAGCGCCCGTGAGGAGACGGTGAAACTCATTCACCTGGCTTCCGGACAATTGGATGACAATCAGCCGGGCACCCAGCTGGCTTCCCGTATCCTGGAAATGACGGTTTCGGTGAAGAACGAGCCTACGGATGCGGCTTTGGCCTTGCTGCATCAGGAAATCAAGGAGATGTATTAGCATTCTTCCTTCTTGCGTGTTTATACGGCGGCACAGCGTTTGGTGTTATTTTTTTTCCAGCCTTGTCCGCCGTATTTCTTTTTGTTGTACTTTTGCATGTGCAGTCGTCAGGCTGCGGAATGAAAAAAATGAATTTCTGTACAGGACGGCTTGGCGTCAGGATTGCTTGAACGTTGCCTGGCGCTGCCGGAAATCACAGAACGAAGTGACATAAAAATGCCGAAAATGGAGGATGGATCGTATCCGTTCCCTTCGGACGGTTTTTCGGAGGGGCATGGAAACTTCTCTTTGCGCAGTGCGGAGGTGAGGGAATTGTTAGGCCGGCCGCCAAAGCGTATAGTGCGCTGCGGAATCAGCGTGTTATGCACAGTGGTAGCGGCTTTGTTTGCGGGAAGCTGGTTTATCCGCTACCCGGAAGTGGTGAAAGGGCCGGTGACAGTGACGGCGGCCAACCTTCCCGCTGAAGTGGTGTCCCGTTGCGCTGGACGTATAGACACCTTGTTTGTCAGTGAAAAACAGCCGGTCAAAACCGGAGATATACTGGCCGTCCTGGAAAGCGCCGCTTGCTGGGAGGATGTGCTGTGGCTGAAAAACCATACGGACACTCCCTTCCGGGAGACGTCTTTGCAGTTGGGCGGCATACAGTACGCCTATTTTGCCTTTCTCAAGGCCAGGGAAGAGTATGCTGTTTTCCGGCAACAGGACTATTATCACCGGAAAATCCGTTCGCTGGAGCGTCAAAAGGAGGTGGAAAGGGCTTTGCTCACGCATTCGGAACGGCAGCTGCACACCCAGCAGGGGCTGTTGGAGACGGCGCTCTCGCTTTTTTCCATGGATTCCCTCTTGTNNCATGTCCTCCAAAGTGGAATACGGTAACCGACGCAGCCAATACCTCCAACAGCGCCAAGCCTGTGAGGCTGCAGTGGCAGCGGTCGACAACCAGCGCATCCGCCTGTTGCAGCTGGAGCAGCAGCGTTTTGACCTGGAACAGGAGGGTCTGGAGCGGGAGAATGCCCTTTCCTTGGCTTTGGACGGAGCGCGGGACGCCCTGTTTGCCGAGCTGGAGGCTTGGGAGCAGCAGTACCTGCTCAAAGCGCCCTGTGACGGCAGGGTCGCCTTGACTTCCTATTGGCAGCGCAACCAGAATGTAAATGTGGGGGATATTGTGGCCACCGTGGTTCCGGAAGACAGCCTGCGCATTGTCGGGAAAATCCTGTTGCCGCTGCAAGGGGCGGGAAAAGTCAGGGTGGGTCAGAAAGCCAACATCAAATTCGAACAGTTCCCCTATATGGAATATGGGATGGTGAAAGCGTTCGTCCGCGGCATATCCATGGTGCCGCTGCAGACACCGGATGGCGCGCGGGTCTATGTGCTGGAGGTGGAATTCCCGGAACAATTGCAGACAAATTACCATAAAGTATTGCCGTTCAGTCAGGAAATGCATGGTGTGGCGGAGATTGTCACGGACGACCTGCGCTTGGCGGACCGTTTGCTCCGCCCCTTCCGGGCTGTGTTTACACAATGAAAATGAGCAATGAGAAAAATGAAAAAAAAATTTCCTTTTTACCGCCAGTTGGATGCCATGGATTGCGGCCCCGCCTGCTTGCGCATGATAGCCAAGTATTATGGCCGCCATTACCGTCTGGAGACCCTTCGGCAGAAAAGCGGCATCAGCCGGGAAGGTGTCAGTCTGCTGGGCATCAGTGCGGCAGCGGAGGGCATCGGACTCAAAAGCCTGGGCGTGCGCATTGGCTTTGCACAACTCTGTGAAGCTCCCCTGCCTTGTATTGTGCATTGGAAGCAGCAGCATTTTGTCGTGGTGTATGCTATACGCCCTGCGGCAGGGAAAAGGCGTCCGGCCACGGTCTGTGTCGCTGATCCGGGTNNATATCCGTTATACGGCCGAGGAGTTCCTTTCCTCTTGGATTTCCGCTTCCTATAGCGGAGAGGAAGTGGGTGTCGCGCTGCTGTTGGAACCCACCCCTGATTTTTATGCGGATGAGGGCGAACAAAGGGACAAGACCCGGCTGCGTTTTGTGCTGAGCTACCTCAAACCCTACAAAAAACTGCTGGTGCAGCTTTTTCTCGGCATGCTGCTGGGGATGCTTTTGCAGCTGTTTTTCCCTTTTTTGTCCCAAGGCATAGTGGATTACGGTATAGGGAACAGCGACCTGCATTTTGTCACGCTCATGCTTGTCGCCCAATTGGTTTTGTTTGCCGCCCAAACTTCGGTGGAATTCATCCGCTCGTGGATACTGTTGCATATCAGTACCCGCATCAACATATCCATTCTTTCGGATTTTCTGATCAAATTGATGAAATTGCCCATAGGTTTCTTTGACACCAAAAAGATAGGGGATTTGATGCAGCGTATCGGGGACCACAGCCGCATAGAGTCCTTTCTGGCCTCCTCTACGCTCAATACCTTGTTTTCATTTTTCAGCATATTGGTTTTCAGTGTGGTGCTGGCAATTTACAACCTGAGGCTGTTCGGTGTTTTTCTGCTGGCCAGCCTGTTGTACGTCGCTTGGATAATGGTGTTCCTGAAAAAAAGAAAGGAGTTGGACCACAAGCGTTTCGCCCAGGCATCGGCGGAACAGGGCAATCTCTACCAGCTCATTACCGGTATGCAGGAAATCAAACTCAA
>DBVK01000031.1:20750-21169 GCA_002308135.1 Bacteroidales bacterium UBA1266 | reverse complement strand
TTGCCGAGGATGTCCTTGCGGACGATGACCACAGTGACACCGGCGGGGCCCACGTTCTTCTGGGCGCCGGCATAGATAAGACCGTACTTCTTCACATCAACGGGGCGGCTCATGATGTCAGAGCTCATGTCAGCGACCAGCATCACGTTGTTGATCTCCTTGGCGTCCATGTCGCGGCGGATTTCGGTTCCGTAGATGGTGTTATTGGTGGTGATGTGGAAATAATCCGCATCCGTAGGAACGCTCCAGCCCTTGGGAATGTAGCTGTAGGTTTTGTCCTCGCTGCTGGCGACGATAACGGTTTCACCGAACAGTTTGGCCTCTTTGGCGGCCTTTTTCGCCCAAACACCGGTCTGGAGGTAGGCAGCCTTTTTGTTCAGCAGGTTGGCGGGTACAGTGAAGAACTGGGTGCTGGCACC
>DBVK01000031.1:8268-20722 GCA_002308135.1 Bacteroidales bacterium UBA1266 | reverse complement strand
ATGTTCAGCAGGTCGCGCCACAGCTGACGGGTGTCGGCCATCAGTTTCTCCCATCCGGGGGTGCGGTGGCTGATTTCAGCGATACCGATACCGGTGTTGTCAAAATCGTAGAGGGCCTTGACAGTGTTCTCAATGGCCTGCTTCGGCAGGACACAGGGGCCTGCGTTGAAATTGTAAGCTGTTTTCATGTTTTTTTTATGAATAATGATTAATATTTGATTTTCAGAATACAGACAGCGGATACCGCTATTTTTTGCAGAGGATGTTAAGCTCCTGCACCTGTTCGCCTTTCACCGAATAGGAAGCGGTGCGTGCCTTATAGATTTCCGGCTGGTCGAACAGCTCTGTCTCCGTATGCACGGCGGAAACCTGATAGCTTCCGTCCTTCAGCTTCGCAAAGGAATAGTTGCCGTTGGCGTCGGCAGTGGTCTGAGAAACATAGGCCTCCGCCTTGTCGTTGTGTATGCGGACGACGGCGCCCTTCGCAGGATAGGTCTCCTCCAAATCCGCATCATAAAAGGTAATCACGCCTTTTATGGTGTTGTTGTCTTTCACTTCTTCTTTGTCCTTGCAGCCGGCCATGACGAAAAGGCTGCATGCCATTAAGGTAACGAACAGTTTCTTCATAATTGTGATTTTATTGTTTAAAATTTGGATGCAAAAGTAGTCAAATTTATTATAGGAAAAACATTTTGCGCAACTTATTTCGCAAGTGGCGAAACCGGCTATCACAGCTGATTTTCCAAGCAGAGGGAAACAAAAAAAAGGCGCCTGCCCTGTCTCTTTTTTTGCTATCTTTGCACCGCTAAAAAAAACACATGAGCCAGATTCCTTCTTTTCTCCATGAAACCGCGGCGCACCTGCTGGAAAACTTTCCGGATTTGGAACGCTATTGCGTGGTGCTGCCCTCCCACCGCTCCCGGCTAGCCTTGCGCGACGAGCTTCAGAAAGCGGCGAAAGGCAGCATGCTGCTTCCAGCATTGTTCTCCATCGCGGACTGGATGGCCTGGATTTCCGGATGCCGGGTTCCGGAAGAGGAGGAATTGCTGCTCTCGCTTTTTGAAACGCACCGGGAGCTGCATCCGGACGACGAAGCCTCTTTCCAGCAGTTTGCGGGCAACGCCCAACTGATGCTGAAAGATTTCAACGACTTGGACATGTCTTTGGCGGACAGTGCGGCTGTTTTCGAGTCCCTTTTGAATATCAAGGAGATGGAAAACGAATTCCGGCCGGAGGAAGAACGGCTTTCGCAACGCTACCTTGCCTTTTGCCGCGAACTGCCGGCCTACTACCGCCGCCTGCAGGAAAAGCTGCTCGCCGAAGGGAAAGCCTACCAGGGCCTGATGTACCGCGAAGCCTTCCGCCAAGTGGAAACGAGGGTGAAGGAGCTGCCTTTTGAAAAACATATTTTTGTGGGATTCAGCGCGTTGTCTGTAGCTGAAGAAGAAATCATGGCGCGTCTTTTCTCCCTGGGCAAAGCGGAGATGATTGTGGATTGCGACACCGCCTACCTTCAACCGGAGGGGGGAAAAGCCACCAGCCCGGAACTGGTCGGGAAGTTTATCCAAGGGCTGCGGAAACGCTTCCCCACCACCTTGCTTTCCCACGATTACCTGCATACGGAAGAGAAAGAGGTGCTGCTGTTAGGGCTGCCGCAGGAAAGCAGCCAGGCATCCATACTGCCCGCCCTGCTGCAGGAGATACGGCACAAAGACCCTGAGGCATCCTGCGTGGTGGCGCTTCCGGACGAGAAGCTGCTGCTGCCCGTGCTGTACGCCATCACTGCGGAGGATTTCAACATCAGCATGGAGTACCGCATACAGCATACGCCCGCCTATGCCCTGATCCATCATTTTCTCACCGCCTGGGAAAACCGCGAGCGGCTTGCCTCAAGCCAAGGGAAAAAACTATATCACACGGATGTCCGTCATTTTTTCGAGAACAGTTTCCTGAGGGAGTGCCTGCCAACGGAGAAATGGCCGGATTTCACCAAGGACTCCCGCCTGTTCTACACGGAAAACGATTTGCAACACCTGATGCAGCAGGCCGGCATGCACGAAACCGTCATTTCCGCGCTGCAGGCCTTGTTTTTTCCAGTGGAGGGAAGCTCCCTGACAACAGCCCTGGCCAATTTGCTGGATTTTTTGCACAGGGAGGAGATGCCGGAAAGGCACCGGAGCCTGCTGCACCTTATACAAGAGAAAATGCAGCCCCTGTTCCGCCTGATGCAACGCTGGCCGCTACAGGACACGGTATCCGCCCGCTTTCTGGCGGAGAACCTGCTGGGAAGGGTCTCCATCCCCTTCAAAAGCGACCACAAGAGCCGCTTGCAGCTGGTGGGCATGTTGGAGACCAGGGTGCTCGATTACGATTACGTCATACTGTTTTCCGCCAACGAAGGGGTCATCCCCAATGCCAAAACGGAGCGCAGCCTGCTTCCCTTCGACCTTCGCAAAGCCTATAACCTGCCGACCTTCCAGAACCATGAGGCCATCATGACCTACCACTTTTACCGGCTGTTGCAGCGGGCGCGCAAGGTGTATTTGTGCTACAATATGGACAACCGCAACGAAGTCAAGGAGAAAAGCCGCCTGCTCCGGCAAATCCAGACCTATTGGGAAGATCTGCCGAACATTCATATCCAGGAATATATCTGCCCGCTACCCACTGGCGCGGCAGAGAAGAAAGAGGTTTGCGTCCCCTACACGGCGGCGGTAAAGGAAAAACTGCAGACCTTTGTTTTTTCGCCCTCCTCTTTGAACGCATACCTGGAATGCCCTTTGAAATTCTACCTGCGCTATCTGCTTTCCCTGAAAAAACCCGACGAACCCAAGGAAACCATCGGGGCGGACACCATGGGCACCGTTTTGCACAAGCTGTTGGAGCAGCGCATCAACCCCAACGGCCTACGGCTGGACACCGGCAATCTGAAAGAAGCGCTTATTGACGCCTTCTGTGACAAGGGGCTGACCGGGCTATCCCTGCGTCCGGACGATGTCTGCCATGAGAAAAACCGCCTCATTCTGGAGCTTTGCCTGCGCTACCTGAGCGATTACCTGTCCGCTTTCCAGAAAGTTTACGGACAAAGCGGGAATCCGGTGCAGCATGTGGAGGAAGGCATAGAAACCGCACTGCCGCTTTGCGGCGGCAGCGTGCTGCATTTCCGGGGGATCATTGACCGGGAGGATTTCCGTAACGGCATCACCTGTATTTTGGACTACAAAACCGGAAAAGTGGAGGAACGTTCACTGCAGGCGGAGGACATGGAAACACTGTTTGACGGCAGCCACAAGGAGGCCCTGCAGCTCATGCTCTACATGTTCATCCTGCACCGCACGAAAAACATCCCCCGTCTGCAAGGCGAAATCATCTCCTTCCAGCTTCCGGGCAAAGACCTGAGGCTGCACATCCAAGGGAGAAGCGTATTCGAATCCGATGATTTCCAGATCTTTGAGACCCTTTTGAGCGAAATGCTGGCGCAACTCAGGGAGCGCGAAACACAATTCGCACCCTCAACAGACACCAAACGCTGCACTTACTGCGACTTCAAAGCGCTTTGCCGCTAAAGCGACCCTGCTTTCCTTATCCGCCACGTTGCAACGGGCTGCTATGCGTTCGGGACAGACGCGGCCGCTTCCTTTTTTGCCCCCTCGGAACCTTTCTTGCGGTAGATGCTGTCCACTATCAGGGCGATGGCGCCGTCCCCGGTGACATTGCACGCCGTCCCGAAGCTGTCCATCGTGATATACAAGGCGATCATCATACCAAGCAGGGTGTCGTCAAAGCCCAGCATGGAGGATAGCAGTCCCAAGGCTGCCATGATGGCGCCACCTGGCACACCGGGTGCGGCAACCATAGTAATCCCGAGCATGAGGATAAAGCCGGCGAACGTCCCCACATCACCGTGAAGGCCGCCCATCAGCACAATGGCATAGGCGCAGGCGACGATTTTCAGCGTGCTTCCGGCCAGATGGATGGTGGCGCACAAGGGAATGACAAAATCCGCTATGCCTTCGTTCACGCCGTTCTTTTTGGCCTGTGCCAGCGTCACCGGAATGGTGGCTGCCGACGATTGGGTGCCCAAGGCCGTGACATAGGCGGAAAGCATGTTCCACAAGCAGCGGAAAGGGTTTTTACGGGACACGGCGCCGGCGACCATGAATTGGAATAGCAGCCAGACAATATGGATGGCGAAAATGACCACAATCACTTTGAGGAAAACCTGCAGTATATGCCCCACTTCTCCCTCGGCGCAGAGTTTCATGAAAATGCCGAAAATATACAGCGGGAACAAGGGAATCACCACTTTGGAAATGGTCATGGTGACAACCTCCCGGAATTCCGAGAGCAGGTTTTTAAAGGTTCCGCCTTTCACCGCCGACAGTCCCAAGCCCAGGACAAAGGAAAGTATCAGAGCGGACATCACTTCCATGACAGGCGGCATCTCAATGGTGAAATACGGTGCAATAGCCTCCTTCCCCATTTCCGCCGCTTCAGTCGCATACATGCCGGCATGCAGAAACGAAGGGAAAACGCCCACGCAGGTGGCATAGGAGAAAAAGCCGGCCAGAACCGTTGACAGATAGGCCAGCAAGGCGGTGACACCCAACAACCTGCCTGCCCCGTTCCCCAGTTCGGCAATACCGGGGGCGACCAGGCCAAGGATGATAAAAGGAATGAAAAAGTTCAGGAAATGGGAGAAAATGTCGTTAAAGGTGAAAAACACACGCATCAGCCACATGGGAAAGAAACAGGAGCAGCCAATCCCCAGTGCAATGGCCAAAATCACTTTGGGCAGCAAGCCCAGTCTAAAACTTTTTTTCATAATGCTTGTGTTGGTTCGGGGATCTCATAAAAAAGCGGTTTCCCTATAGGGTATTCCTTGTCCAGCTCTCCGGAATAGAAAAAGTCGTTGCCAATGACGCCGAAAGTGTAGCGGCGGCCGTTGACCTCAATGACGGAACCTCCGCATTGGGGGTCGGGGTGCGGACGGGATACCCCGAATCCCAGATTGAACAGGGTGAACAGAATGTCAGGGCGGTCGGAAATATCGTAACCGCTGCGTTTCCACTGCCACATGATTTGTTTCAGAATGCAGGCGGTGTACAGGTAGGAATAGAAATGGTCCCGCTCATTAAGGAAACGCTCCATGCGCATGGTTTGCACCACATCCTCCAGCGTATCGGGGTAATCCAGCAGCTGGGCATAGGCATCGCCCATATAGAAAAGGGAGGCCGTATCCCGAAGATGCTGTTCGACCTTAAGGGCGGTCTGCTCTTTTATACCATTGACCCCCAGTGAAAATTGCGATTGCACGGTCAAAGCGACCGGTCCGAGGTGACGCTTGAGGTATTCGCGTTTACGGGCTGTTTGAAACAAGCGGACCTGCTCCCCTACGGTGCATCCTACAATCAGGCGGGCATCCACTCCCGTTAAGGCGGCCGCACGAAAGACAACGGCACTGTCGCGCACCAGGGCGTCCTTGAGCTTTTCCCAGTTCGAATCGTTCATCCAGGGAATGAGGTGCTCAGCTTCCGGCTCAAGCTTGTACCGCGCCATCAGCTTCCCCATATCGTCCATAACCGACTCGTAGGCGGTTGGCACAGAGTCCCCGTGCAGGTACATACCAGCCGTGTACAGCATCCGCCGCAGCATTTCCGGGTCGTCGCAACGGTAAGCGGCGTCACGGATGAGACGGGCGTTGTGGGGGTACAAGCAGCCCAACACCGCCAAACGAAGCTGGCTTTCCGCATCAAAAGCGGCGGCTTTCACCGAATCCGCCGACACACGGGCATGATAATCGGCAAGGTAGCGGTTGTTTCGGTCCACTATGCCCGCATTATTGCTGACACCCAGCTTATACAGCAGCCACGCGCCGCATATGGCTATGCCCGTCAGCGCAAACAGGTGCATGGTGACCTGATAGATTTTCCATCCGTTTCCGGATTCTTTCCATTTCATAAACAGGAGATTTAAGCTTTTTCTATTGTCATTTCACATTGGTTGCAGTCAAAACGCAGGCGGTAGGTGAAAGCGCCGTGCCGCAAGTACAAGGGTTCCTTGTATGCCGAAGCCTTCTCCGGATGCCGCTTGGGGCAGGCGGACAAGGCGTCACGCAGGCAATAGCGGCAGCGCATCAGCGCTTTGGAGCCGCCTTCGGCCAACGCCTTCCCGGACTCCAAGGCCGGTGCCACTTGCCGGGCGCCGTGGTCAAGGTAAAATTGCAGGGCTTTGCCGTTCAACACATTGGCCGTATAATCCAAGCTATCCTCCGCAGAAAGTAAAGGATAGCGCACCGGCTTTTCCGTGCGTATGACATCCGCCGGTCTCCAAGCCGCACGCTGCTGTTCCAGCAAAGAGGCCGCTTCCCGGCGCATACCGGCCAGCAACGAGGAAGGGATGAACCAGGATTGGGAGCATTCAAGCGCCAAGCTTCGGACCTCAAAAGAAGTGCCTCCCCATTTGGAAAGCTGCCCGCGTATCTGCTGTTCCGCCATGGCCGCTTTTTCCGCCACCCGTTTTTCGGCCGCGCGCTCCACTCGCACACAGCAGCCCTCCTCATCCGTGACAAGCAGGGAAAAACCTTGAGGCGTTTCGGAGAGACAGCAATGCAAGCCAATCAGACGGCGGGCGGTCTCCCCTTGCAACTGACGGGCAAACACCCTGTCCTCGTTGCGGTAAAGCAGCGTGCCTGCCGAAATGCCCTGCGGGTTTTCTGTAAGCAGCAGCCATCCGTTCTCCACCTTGTTCACACGGAATCCGACCAGACGGCCTTCCGCATTCAAACAGCACAAGCCATCGCCATTGTGTATTTCCTGACGCATACGGACACGCAAGCCGCGGGATTTTGCCTCAAGCGTCTCCGCCACCTCCTCACCCATGGACTTGGGTGTGTCGAAATTGGCCATGGGCGTGCGTTTCCCGTGCAGGAAACAATCCGTAGCCCCCCTATGGAAGGTGCGCTTGGGATTGGGGATGAAATCCGCGTACACTTTTCCGAAGGATGCCTTTTGCGCGTCCGGACGGTCTTCCAAAACGGCATCCAGCCGGCGGCGGTAATACAAGGTGATGTTTTTCACATAATCCGCGTCTTTCAGGCGGCCTTCAATCTTCAGCGAAGTGACACCGGCATCCAAAAGCGCGGCCAGGTCATCCGATCGGTCCATGTCCTTGAGCGAAAGCAAATGCTTGCCGCTCAACAGGGTGTTCTGATCCGCATCCAGCAGATCATACGGAAGGCGGCAGTATTGGGCGCATTGCCCCCTATTGGCCGAACGGCCGCAAGAAGCATGGCTCATATAGCACTGCCCACTGTAACTCACACATAAGGAACCGTGCACAAAAACCTCCAATTCCACATCGGTCTGTTGGTGTATGGCGGCAATCTGCGCCAGCGAAAGCTCCCGCGCCAGCACCACGCGGCGGAATCCGACATCGGAGAGGAAACGCACTTTTTCCGCGTCGCGGTTATCGGTCTGGGTACTGGCATGCAAGGCAATGGGAGGCAAATCCATGCGAAGCAGCCCCATATCCTGGACAATCAGCGCATCCACCCCCATTTCATAACAGCGCACCACCATCCGCCTCGCCTCCTCCAATTCGGCATCGTGCAGCAAGGTGTTGAGCGCCACCAGGACTTTCGCCTTGTACAAATGGGCATAACGCAAGAGCTCCGCTATGGACTCCCAGGAGTTTCCGGCAGCGGCTCTGGCACTGAAACGGGGCGCGCCTATGTAGACGGCGTCCGCCCCATGGCGTATGGCTTCTATACCGCATCGGCTGTCTTTCGCCGGACTGAGCAATTCCACGGTCTTCATGCTTACAGATAGGCTTTGAGGTATTGGGCCGTGTACCCGACCCCACGGCGCACCACTTGTTCAGGTGTCCCTTCGGCGACAAGCTGCCCGCCGCGCACACCGCCCTCCATACCCATGTCAATCAGGTAATCGGCGGTCTTTATCACATCCATGTTGTGTTCCACCACCAAGACGGTATTCCCTTTGGACACCAATTGCTGCAGCACATTCAGCAGTATGCGGATGTCTTCGAAATGCAGCCCGGTGGTCGGCTCGTCCAGAATGTAAAAGGTGTTTCCAGTGTCTTTCCTGCTCAACTCGGCGGCCAGCTTGATGCGCTGCGCCTCTCCGCCAGAGAGCGTGGTGGACGGCTGGCCCAGGCTCAGGTAACCCAAGCCCACCTTCTGCAGCGTGGCCAGCTTGAGGGTGATGGACGGAATGCCCTCAAAAAAGGGCAAAGCCTCGTTCACATTCATGTTCAGCACATCGCTGATGGATTTCCCTTTGTAGCGGACCTCCAGCGTCTCGCGATTATAGCGTTTGCCGTTGCATGTTTCGCAATGCACGTACACATCCGGCAGAAAATTCATTTCAATGGTGCGCATGCCGGAACCCTTGCAGGTTTCGCAGCGTCCGCCGGAGACATTGAAGGAAAACCTTCCTGCCGCATAATTGCGGACTTTGGCTTCCGGCAGGGCGGCATACAGTTTCCGTATATCGTCAAACACCCCGATATAGGTGGCCGGATTGGAACGCGGCGTACGCCCTATGGGCTGCTGGTTGATTTCAATGACTTTGTCTATATGCTCCAGGCCTTCGATGGAGGCATAGGGCAAGGGCTGCTGCTCCGAATGGTAAATCGCATGGTTGAGGATGGGATACAAGGTCCCGTTGATCAGGGTGGATTTGCCGCTTCCCGACACCCCGGTCACACAGATGAGCGTCCCCAAGGGGAAACGCACATTAATGTTTTTCAGATTGTTGCCACAGGCTCCTTTCAGCAGCAGCGCATTCCCGCTCCCCCTGCGGCGTTTGGCGGGGACTTCAATGCGGCGTTCCCCCTTCAGGTATTCCGCTGTCAGGGAATGGGATTCCAACAAATCCGCATACGATCCCGCCACCAGGACATGACCGCCACGCAAACCGGCTTCAGGCCCCACGTCCACAATGAAATCAGCGGCCTTCATCGTATCCAGGTCATGCTCCACCACAATCACCGAATTGCCCGCATCCCGCAGCCGCTGCAGGGAAGCAATCAGGCGGTTGTTGTCCCGCTGGTGCAGCCCTATACTGGGCTCATCCAGAATGTACAGCACATTCACCAGACGGGAGCCTATCTGCGTCGCCAGGCGTATGCGCTGCGCCTCACCGCCCGAAAGGGTCTGGGAGGAGCGGTTAAGGCAAAGGTAGTCTATCCCCAGGTATAGCAGCAGTTCCAGCCTTCCGGTGATTTCCTTGACAATATCCTTGGCGATGACCTGCTGGGTATCGTCCAGATACGCATTGACATGCCCCATCCATTCGTACAGTTCCCCCAAATCCATGGCCGACAGATCGGCAATGGATTTCCCCCCTATACGGAAATACAGCGCCTCCTTGCGGAGACGGGTGCCATGGCATACGTCACACGGCTGGGTATGCATAAACTGCTGCGCCCATTTCCGGATGTTGGCGGGCGCATCTTCGGTATTCTGCGAGAGTATGAAATTGACAATGCCTTCGAAACCGCTGTAATGGCGGCTTGTCTCCTCTTCCTCCGGGTCTCCGGCGGCCATCGGCTGCTCCGAACCGTACAGCATGATGTTCAAGGCTTCTTCCGGTATCTCCCCTATGGGCGTGTCCAGGGAAAAACGCTTTTGGCTGGCGATTTGCTCCAGCTGGTGGAACATCCAGTTGGACTTGTATTTCCCCAAGGGGGCCAAGCCGCCCTCCCGTATGCTTTTCCGGGCGTCGGGCACCAGCTTGTCCATATCGGCGGCGATCACCTGCCCCAAACCGTTGCAATGGGGACAGGCGCCGTAAGGCGAATTAAAGGAGAAGGTGTTGGCCTCCGGCTCCGGATAGGAAATGCCGGTGGTCGGACACATGAGGTAGCGGCTGTAGATTTTCGGACGGTCGCTGTCCACCGGCAGCGCCATAAGTATGCCTTTGCCGTATTTCAGAGCCGTCTGTATGGACTTGGCCAGGCGCTGGGCGTTATCCTCCCGCACTTCCAGGGTATCCACCACCAATTCAATGTCGTGGGTCTTGTAACGGTCCACCTGCATGCGCACCAGCACCTCTTTCACTTCGCCATCGATGCGGGCATGCAGAAAACCCCATTTCAGAATCTGCTGGAACACTTCGCGGTAATGCCCCTTCCTCCCCCTTACCAAAGGCGAGAGAATGTGTATTTTCTTATGGGCGTACTGCTGCTGCACCAGCTCCACAATCCGGTGTTCGGTATAGCGCACCATGGGTTCGCCGGTCACATAGGAATAAGCCGTTGAAACCCTTGCAAAAAGCAGGCGGAGAAAATCATAGATTTNNATCTCCGTCACGGTGCCCACCGTGGAACGGGGATTGCGGTTCACCGTTTTCTGCTCTATGGCGATGACCGGACTCAAGCCGGTGATCTTGTCCACGTCGGGACGCACCATATCACCGATAAAATGACGCGCATACGCGGAAAAGGTCTCCATGTAGCGACGCTGCCCTTCGGCATAAATGGTGTCAAAAGCCAGGGAGGATTTGCCGGAACCGGACAATCCGGTAATCACCACCAGGCGGTTGCGCGGAATGCGCACGCTGATATTTTTCAGATTGTGCACTCTAGCACCCTGAATCACAAGTTCTTTCTCTTCCCCTTCTACAATATCGGCCATGGCGTTCGCTATTCCCTTTGAATCTGCAAAATTAACTGAAATTCAGATACGGGAAGCGGGAATACCGGAAAAAAGATTTTTCCTTTCCACAGCCCCTTTCATCCGCCAGCACAGCCTCAGGTTTTGCGTTTTTCCCGTTTGGCGGCGACAAAAAGCACATTGTTCAGAATCAGCCGGTAACCCGATGAGTTCGGATGCAGGTTGAGGTCTGTGGGCTTGTCCCCGACAAAATGCTGGTAATCCTCCGGATCATGGCCGCCCAAAAAGGTGAACATGCCCCTTCCGTATTCCCCGTGAATGTAGCGCACTTCGTCAAAAGCCTTGCATTCGCCCAGAATAATGATTTCGGGTTTGACCTTGTCACGGCGGAAAGCGGTGGTCTGTCCCATAAAACCCCGTATCACCTGCTCGTGGTTCTGGCACAGTATGGTGGGCACCACATCCCATTTGGCCGAAAACTCAAACAGCGTGAAGAAGTCACTGCTTCGGTTGGTCATGTGGACCGAGGGGTCGATATCTATATCGGAAATCTCGTATTCCGCGGGATTGCGGGAAATCTTGAAATTGGTGAAAGCAAAGGTTTTGCTGAAATCCAGCTTCTGCTGTGCTGCAGGATCCATGGGGTCGCCGTCGAAGGGCGTTTCGCAAATGTCCACCCCTTCCGCCGCCAGCGCCACATCGAAACTGTCCGGAGCGGAGCACATGGCGAACATATAGCCGCCGCCCATCACAAAATCACGGATTTTCTTGGCTATCGCCAATTTCAGCTGGGACACCTTGGAAAAGCCCCATTTACGGGCCATCTCCTCGTTTTTCCGCACATCCTCCACGTACCAGTCGGCATGGCGGTAATTGGCCCAGAATTTGCCATATTGTCCGGTGAAATCCTCATGGTGCAAATGCAGCCAATCATAGGCGGGAAGCACATCCGACATGATTTCGTCGTCATAGACCACATCGTAGGGGATTTCCGCGTAGGTCAGCACCAAGGTGACCGCATCGTCCCACGGGAGCTTGTTTTTCGGGGAATACACGGCAATCCTGGGGGCTTTGGTCAGTTTGATCTCGCTCATGTTCACGTCCGCCCGCATGATTTCCGCCAATATGCCCTGCACCTTGGCGTCCGCCATCACCTCATAGCGCACATCCCTGGCAAGACATTCTTTTTCAATAGCCTCATGGTATTCACACAAAAAACTGCCTCCCCGGTAGTTCAGCAGCCAGCTTACATCCACCTCCTTTGTCAGCGCCCAATAGGTAAGGCCATAGGCTTTGAGGTGGTTGGTCTGCTCCTTGTCCATCGGAACAAACAGATAGGTGGCATACAAGGGCGAAAAACCTTGAATATGCATCAAAAAGCAGCCTACAATTACGATTCTGAATAATTTACGCATCGACAATCTCTCCTATGGCCATGCCGTCCGCGCCAAGGGCGCCAAGACGCACGGTCTGTATGGTATTGGTCTTTTTTTCATCACACGGAAGTTTCACCCGCAAATAGTTTTCGGTAAAACCGCTGTAGCTTCCGTCATGCACCTTGGACTCCACCAGCACCTGCGCCGTTTTGCCTTCGCAGGCGCGATACAAGGCGGTCTTTTTCTCCTCCGACAAGGCTATCAGACGGTTCACCCGCTCCGCTTTCACCGCTTTGCCCACCTGTCCGTCCATGCCCGCCGCCAGCGTGTTCGGGCGAGGGGAATACGGAAACACATGCAGGGCGCTCAAGGGCAAAGATGCTATGAATTGCATGCTTTCTTCAAAATCCGCCTCCGTTTCTCCAGGGAAACCCACAAT
>DBVK01000031.1:3969-8198 GCA_002308135.1 Bacteroidales bacterium UBA1266 | reverse complement strand
AGGATGCGGTCGCAACCCGACTGCAACGGAATATGGAAATGGGGCATGATGTTCGGGCGTTCTGCAGCCAGCGCGATGATTGCCTCGGTCAGCAGGTTGGGCTCTATGGAGGAGACGCGCAACCGCTGCAAACCCTCCAAAGCGGAAAGAGCGGACAGCAAATCAATCAGCCGCTCCCCCTTAGGCCCCTGGTACTCCCCTATGTTCACACCGGAGAGCACAATCTCCTTGATGCCGTGCGCCACCACGTCCGAAGCGTCGGCCAGCAGCCTGGAGGGATCTCCGCTGCGGAACCTGCCCCGGGCAAGCGGCACAGTGCAATAGGTGCAGAAATAATTGCAGCCGTCCTGCACTTTCAAAAAGGAGCGCGTGCGTTCCTCCTGCAGGGAGTATGCGCCGAAAAAACCGGACGTCTCCTCCGCACTGCGGTCGAACACGTAGGCGTTGTCCTGAAGCAGCAAGGGCAGTTTGTCCGGAAGCTGGAATTTGGTGTTGCTCCCCAGCACCATATCCGCACCGAGCTCCTGCTGCAACGCCCCGGCTTTCAGGGCGGAATAGCAGCCCATCAGCACCACTTTCGCCTGCGGATAGCGTTGGCGGACACGGTGCACATAATAGCGGCACTTGCGTCCGGCCTGCTCCGTCACGGCACAGGTGTTCAGCACATAGACATCCGCCTCCCCGTCAAAGGGCACGCAAAGGTAGCCCGCCTGCGCCAGGCGGCGTTCCAAAGTGGCGGTTTCACTGAAATTCAGCTTACAGCCCAAGGTTTTGAAAGCCACACGTATGCTCATTCCTCCGTTTCAGAACGTTCTTTCTCTTTGTTGCGCTTTTCCTGTTTCAGGTAGGCATCCCATCCCTGGGCATGCAGGGCGATTTTCTTCTGGTCGTTGGTAATCAAGGCATAATCCCCTTCTTCCGCCGTCATATACCCTATCACATGCACAGACTTCATATCCTTGATTTTATCATAATCCGCCTGGCGCACCGTGAACAGCAGCTCATAATCCTCGCCTCCGTTCAAAGCCACGGTCGACGGCACCAGCCCCAATTCCATCGCGGTCTGGTAGGTTTGAGTGTCTATGGGAAGCTTTTCCTCATAGAGGAGGCATCCTTTCCGGGAGTCTTTGGCAAGGTGCATCACCTCAGAGGCCAAACCGTCGGAAATGTCAATCATGGAGGTAGGCAGCACTTCCTTTTTCTTGAGTTCGTCCACCACATCCAAACGGGGTTCCGGCTTCAGCTGACGCTCCAGGATATAATCGTAGCCCTCCAGATCCGGCTGGGTTTTCGGGTCTTTCATAAACACCTGCTTCTCGCGCTCCAGAATCAGCAGGCCGGTGTAGGCAGCCCCCAAATCGCCGCTCACGCATATCAGATCCCCTTCGCCAGCCGTGTTTCTGCGGACAATCCTATCCGCTTCACTATAGCCTATTACAGTCACACTGAGGCACATCCCACTGGCTGAGGAAGTGGTGTCCCCGCCTACGAGGTCCACACCGTAGCGTTCGCAGCACAAACGCATGCCGGCATACAGCTCTTCAATGGCCTCCACCGTAAACCGGCTGGAGACGGCCAAGCCGACCAGCACTTGCTCCGGATGGGCGTTCATGGCTGCAATATCGGAAAGGTTAACCGCTATCGCCTTGTACCCCAGATGTTTTAAGGGCACATACGAAAGGTCGAAATGCACGCCTTCCATCAAAAGGTCTTTGGAAACCAGCACCTGACGCTTGCCTGCTTCCAGTATGGCGGCATCGTCACCGACCCCATACACCGAACTCGGGCGTTTCAGCTTGATGTTACGGGTCAGCAGGCCTATCAGCCCAAACTCGCCGCAACTTTCCAAAGGCGTGCGGCTTCCGTCTTCAAACATTGAATCCATCATATATCCTTTTGTTTTTTCTTTTCCACTGTTTTTCTTGCGCTATGAAAGCCTGACTTTGGGGTCCAGGTAGGCGTACAGCATATCCACCACCACATTCAGCACCACCAGTATGACCGAAATGTACAGCAGACTGCCCATGACCACCGGAAAGTCGTATTTTTCCAAACCATTGACAATCATCACGCCCACACCTTTATAATCAAAGATGTACTCCACAAAAACCGTTCCAGCCATCATACCGGCCAGCCAGCCGGAAACCACAGTCACTACCGGATTCAGGGCATTTTTCACCACGTGGCGGAACAAGACCGCCGGATAGCCCAAGCCCTTGGCGAAAGCCGTCTGGACATAAGGCTGCGCCATCACTTCCAGCACCGAATTGCGGGTCAGCTGCACCACGGAGGCCAAGGGGCGTATCCCCAAGGTCACGGCAGGCAGGATCAGGTTTTTCATATCCAGGTACTCCCCGTCCCCGAAATCGCTGACCGTGTACAAACTGCCGAACATGTTCAGGCCGGTGATGTCCGTCAGCAGATAGGCGAATACCCAGGCCAGCACAATGGCCGCGAAAAACGAGGGAACCGACATGCCCAACACCGAACCGACGATAGCGGTCCGGTCAAACCAGGTGTCCTTCCACACCGCGCACAATATGCCAATCACCATGCCGGACAATATGGCAATGAAAATCGCCAGCAAGGCCAGCAGGGCCGTCTTCGGGAAAGCCTCGTTCAGCATCTCCAGCACCGGTCGCTTGGTCTGGTAGGATCTTCCCAGATAAGGCACCTTGGCCACCATCCCCCATGTGCCGAAACGGCACAACAGCTTTGCCCGGTATTTGGTTTCGTCCAGGTAAAAGAAATGCTCCGCGTCCTGCAGCTGGTGAAACGAAAGCGGCAGACAATCGTTGGCGTAGGAAAGGTAACGCACCGCCAGCGGGCGGTCCAGGCCGAGCTCCTTGCGCACCGCCTCCACCGAACCCAAATCCGTGCGCTGTCCCATGGTCATTACGGCCGAATCGCCGGGCAGCACGGAAAACAGGCAGAAAATGAGGGTGAACACCCCCCACATCACCAGTATGCCGTATCCCAAACGTTTGCGCAGAAATTTACCCATAGCTTATCCTTCTTTTGGCTCAAAGCGCTCCGTTGAGCACACTTCCTTCGTGATGTGCAGCAAATCGTCCCTATAGGGCGAGGGCGGGAATTCCAGACACGTCCGCTCCAAGGCCGCCCCTTCGGCACGCAAACGGCCCAAAGCCTGCCGCCAGCCTTCACTCTGCCGCACGGTATCGGCCAACCGGCGGATTGCGGTCTCGTCTTTGCCAGGCTGCAGAAAACCTTGGCAGAAAACCGCCCTTTCCGACAGGCAAAGGGAACGCATAGCCGCAATTATAGGGAAGGTCACCTCCCCCTCCCTCAAATCGTTGTAACGGCCCTTGCCATCAGCGGCAGCAAAATCCTTGNNCCACTGAAAAGCCGTGCCGAAACGCTTCCCGAAAGCCCCCATGGCTTCCACTGTCTCCACAGAGGCGGACGCGGACAAAGCGCCCAAACGGAAAGCGCTCTCAATCAAGGAGGCGGTTTTCAGGTAGGCGATACGGTCGTAGGCCTCCTCCTCCAGCGCCAGGTTGCCCCGTTGCGCCAGCTGGCAGATTTCCCCTTCGGTCAGGCGACGCACCGTACGCGCGACCTCATCCAGCAAACCCGGTATCGCAGAGCCGCTGATCAGCATCAGCACCCGCGAAAGCATGTTGTCCCCCAGTAGCACCGCTGTTTTGTTATCCCATACAGCATTCACCGAAGCCTTGCTCCGCCGCTCGGAGGCATTGTCCACCACGTCATCATGGATAAGGGAGGCCTGATGCAGCACTTCCACTATGCAGGCGGCGCGGTGGCTCTCTTCGGTGACACCGCCGCACATACCGGCAGCCAACAGCACGATTTTCGGACGCAACAGGCCGCCTTTCTGTTCCGAAAGGTAGTCCAGCAGCGTACGGACAGGAGCCTCCCCCTCTTTCAGGAGGTCTTGTATAGCGGCTTCTGCCACAGCAAGTTCGTTCTGAATGGACGGCAGTATTCTCTCCATTGTTTTCTCAATCCTAAAACTTGCAAATTTCCATAAAATCCGAATACCTATTCCATTCCACGGCCGATATTTTTCATCGGCGGCATTACCTGTTTCCGGCCGTTTCCCCCAAAGCTTCCTTCCTTGGGAAAAGCATGGAGAACACAACGCTGAAAAACAGCACGCCAAGAATGACTATCAGCGAGACGCCGGTGGACACTTCCACATGGAAAAAGGTATGCAGCAGCATCTTCACTCCAATGAAAATCAGCAG
>DBVK01000031.1:3003-3910 GCA_002308135.1 Bacteroidales bacterium UBA1266 | reverse complement strand
CCCATGATGGCAAAGATGTTGGAGAAAAAGACAATGTAGGGATCCTGCGTAATGGAGAATATGGCAGGTATGGAATCCACCGCAAAAATGATATCCGAAAACTCTATCACCAGTAAAACCACAAACAAAGGGGTGATATACCAGGCCTTCCCTTTGCGGACAAAGAAACGGTTCCCGTCCCCCCGGGTGTCCACCTTGAAAATTTTCGAAGCCAGACGCACGGCCGGATGATGCTCCGTATCCACCTGCTCTTTCTTTTCCCAGAACATTTTAACACCGGAATAAACCAGCACCACCCCGAACACGGCCAGAACCCAGACGAAACGCTGCACCAGCGCGGCAGCGGCGAAAATAAAGGCGAAGCGCATCACAATGGCTCCGATAATCCCCCAGAACAACACCCGGTGGTAGTATTTCCGGTCTACGCCGAAGCTGAGGAAAATCATGATCATGACAAAAATATTGTCAATGGACAGCGCCTGTTCTATGAAATAGCCGCTCAGGTATTCCATACCCAATGTTTTGCGGTATAGCTGCAGGTTTTGGGCAAAGCTCAGGGAATCGTTGTACACATGGGTGACGCTTCCCGGGAAATAAGCGGCGTAATACGCCTTCAGCGACGCCGCGTCATGGATGCCATGGAAGATATCACCTTTCAAAAAAACCACCAGACTGAACAGCATGGCCATACCAAACCATATCGCCACCCACACACCGGCCTCTTTCCAGCCTATCACATGATCCTTTTTGTGAAACACCCCCAAATCCAATGCCAGCATTACGGCAATAAAGAGCAGGAAAAGAGTGAACACAACCGCTTCGCTCATAGGTAATCTTTTTATATATATACTATCAAAAAAGGCAGAAACCAATGTTCTGCCTCCCTTGTGATCCCGGCGGGATTCAA
>DBVK01000031.1:1446-2889 GCA_002308135.1 Bacteroidales bacterium UBA1266 | reverse complement strand
GCTGCAAAAGTAGCCAATTTTCAAATACAGCTTTTAGCTTTTGGCAAAAATATTTTAGGCCTGTATATCAAATCCATAAAACATCTTCCGCCAAAATATCGCGGACGGAAGGCTTTACCGGAAAGAATTTTTAGAAGCTATGAAGCTCTTTTTGCGCTCGCGCATAATCCTCCGGAATGCCGATGTCAATGAAGTAGGCGTCGGAGGGCTGGGCATAGAATGCCTGGGAACGGTATTGCGCCTCCAGCACTTCCTTTTCAAAAGAGAAGGCCTCGCCCGCCTGCCACCCCGCAAAAAGGGCCGGAGAAAGCCAATAGACCCCCCCGTTGATGAAGCCGGGGCCGGAAGCCTTGTTCTTTTCCACAAAATCCAGGATGCGTCCGTCCTCCCCCTTTTCCACACGCCCGTAGCGGGAGGTGTCCTCCACCTGGCGGAGCGCCATGGTCAGCAGCGCGTCGCGGGATGACCCGAACGCTTGCAAGGCATCCAAATCCACACGGAACAAAGTGTCACCGTTCAGCACACAAACGTTTTCCGAAACGGTTTGCCGCATGGCGTTCCAAATGCCGCCGCCCGTGCCCAGCGGCGTAGTCTCGGGCGCATAGGAAACCTTAAGGGAACGGTAGCTTCCCCCGAAATACTGCTCAATGCATTCGTGCTTGTATCCGGTGGACAGCACGACATGGGTGAAACGGTAAGCGCACAGCTCATCCAGCACATAGGTGAGGAATGGGCGTCCGCAAACGTCAGCCATGGGTTTGGGAAGATCCGCCACCACCGGCTGCAAACGGGTGCCAAAACCGCCGGCCAGCACAACCGCCTCTTTCCTGCTCATGCTTTTTCCTGAGGGAATAATTGTTTCTCAACCAATTCGCACACAATATGCCCCATAAGGATGTGGGACTCCTGTATGCGAGGGGTGTCGGTGGAGGGCACATTCAGCAGCACATCGGAATACTCCTTCATGCGTCCGCCGGTTTTTCCGGTAAAGGAAATCACCGTAATGCCCATTTCCCGGCACTGCTCATAGGCGTTCAGAACATTCCGGGAATTTCCGGAAGTGGACAGGCCGACCAGCACATCGCCCTTGTGTCCCGTTCCGCGCAACAGCCTGGAAAACACCTGTTCATAACCGTAGTCATTGCCGACAGCCGTCAAATAGGAAGCGTTGCAATGCAAGGCTTCCGCATTCAGCGGGGGACGGTCATAATAAAAACGGCCGGAAAGTTCCGCCGCCAGATGCTGGGCGTCGGCAGCGCTTCCTCCATTTCCGCAGAAATGGATTTTCCCACCCTGCTTCAAGGAGGTGACAATAATGGAGGCAGCCTGCGCGATACGCTCCACCAGGGAGGCATCCGCCAGAATGGCCTGCTTGGTTTCTATGCTTTGCCGTATGGCTTCACTGACTCTGGAGAAATCTTTCATACCACAACCTATAAAAAA
>DBVK01000031.1:0-1435 GCA_002308135.1 Bacteroidales bacterium UBA1266 | reverse complement strand
CTATGGTAACCTGATGTTTCTTGTTCTATCTACGTTAGCGTAAAGCGGGAACCGTCTTGACGGCCACTTGGTATATGCCCCAGAAACCTATGGAATACACCATGGTGGACAAAATATCCATGCGGAAGAACGGGATAGCCGCCACGTAGCAGTTCATCAGCCCTTGGAAGGAGTAGCCGTACCAGCCTTCCAGCCAGCAGGCGAAATTGGTGATGACGAAAAAGGCCACGGCGGATAGCAAAGCCGTTGCAAACACATTCCTGAAACGCATGTTAGCGCACATGAACATACCCATCACCACGACCAGCCCCATGGACAGATAGACAGCCCACATGGAGGAATAGAGGGGGGCTCCCAGCAAAAGGTCACTGACCAGCCGGATGGCAACGGGAACAGCAAAGGCATACCACTTTTTACCCAGCATAGCGCCGCTGAAAATAGCGATGGCGGCAAGCGGAGTGAAATTCTGCGGATGGGGCACCAGACGGGTGCAAACAGCCAGGGAGGCCAATGCGAACACGCTTAACAAAAGATAGTTTAACTTTTTCATTATTCTGCAGATATAGTTTATGTTTTACTCTATGTGATTCACAGCTGCAAAGGTATACATAAAGTGCGTTGCTTCCGAGCCCTTTTTCAGAAAAAAAATAAGACTCACTGAATCAATTAAGAATCAATGAATCTTTATCAGGACTGTTCCAAGCAATTGTTATTTTTTGGACAGAAAATCCTTCACTTGATCGGTAGGAACGATGAATTCCTTGAAAGTGTAGGCGCCCGTTTTTTCGGAACGGACCATGCGTATGACTTTCGCGAAATCCTTACCCGTGGATTTCTTTAATGTTGCAACAACCTTTTTTGCCATATCTCAACTTATTTAATTTCTTTATGAACTGTAACCCTTTTCAGATACGGATTGTACTTTTTCAATTCCAAACGTTCAGGCGTGTTCTTCCTGTTTTTGGTGGTAATGTAGCGGGACATGCCGGGGACTCCCGATGCCTTCTGTTCCGTGCATTCCAGAATAACCTGCTGTCTTGCTTCCTTGTTTTTCTTTGCCATGACTCTACTTTGCTTCTTGCCGGGCGTTGTATGACGCACCCGGTTATTCGGTTACAAACAATTATTTTTTCTTATCAAAACGACCTTTGTACTTGTTGACGAACTTATCCACACGACCGGCGGTGTNNTTACCAGTGAAGAAGGGATGGGAGGTGTTGGATATCTCCAGTTTCACCAAAGGGTATTCCTGTCCGTCTTCCCAGACAATGGTGTCTTTCGTTTTCACCGTGGATTTGCTCAAAAAAGCCACATCGTTGGACATGTCTTTAAATACAACAAAGCGGTAATCTTTCGGATGAATTTCTGCTTTCATGATTTATGTTTTATCTTTCTGTTTTGGGGTGGAATGTGGGATTCGAACCCACGACCATCG
>DBVK01000084.1:3159-5580 GCA_002308135.1 Bacteroidales bacterium UBA1266 | reverse complement strand
GACATGATTTACGGCAGCGAATATTTCGCGAAAAAATACGGTTTCCCCGTCCTCTACTATAGGGTGGACCGGCAGCGCAGAGGGCATTACACCTGGACCCTGGAGCCCATCACTGACAAGGCGGAAACGGAAGATTACGGCTTTGTCGTGCGCCGTTACGCGGAGCTGCTGGAACGCGACATACGCCGTCAGCCGGCCTACTGGCTGTGGAGCCACCNNCCGCCGCTGGAAACACCGCGCGGAAGTGGAGTGGCTGCTGGCGGCTTCATCCAAGTGCCCTGAGTGAATGCGTTGTGGAAAGCCGGAATCCGTTCCGTTCAAAAACATTCCGGCCGCCGGCTTTTTCTTCACCGAATCCTGACACCATTTGCCGCGTCCCAGTCTGAAGGCTGCGCTGCCGCAAAAGCATCAGTTGTACGCATGCATGCCGCCCAGGATAAGATTGACCCCAAAATAGGTTATCAGCACGCATAGGAACGCAAGCACACCATAAAGATGGAAGAAGGCCGGCTTGCGGAAGCAGCGGAAATGCTTCCCGTGCAGCGGCAGGGCATACACCATCACACACAGCAGCGCCCACACTTCCTTGGGGTCCCATGACCAGTATTTCCCCCAGGAGACATTGGCCCACACCGCACCGATGACAATGCCTGCAACCAAAAGGATCACTGCCGGATAAAGCAGCAGCGCGCTGAGAACCATCAATCTTTCAGACTCGTTTCCAATGGTTTTGGAACGCGTGCCGAACAACAGGCCGGCCACGCCGTTGAGCAGGACAAACAGCAGCAAAGCATACGAGACCATCATGGCGGTGACATGCAGGCTCAGCAGCGGAGAGGAGAGCACGGGCACCAGCCGGGTGACCGGCGGATTGCTGCCGCCTATCATGGCCACCAGCATGATAAAGCCCATGAGGAGCATCCCAAACGGAAGCGCCAGGCTGTGCCGTCGGGAAAACAGCAGGGTGAACAGCCCCGTGAACAGCGCCAGCAGCGTCATGGTGTCATGGCTTCCGGCCATAGGCACATGCCCGCCCGCTATCCAGCGCAGCACATACAGCAGCAGCAGGAAAAGCGTGAGCAAGGCCACCCATATCCTTGCCGCCCTCCGGACACCGCCGGGAATCATCTTCCCTCTGCCTGTGCGGATCATGGAAAAGGCAAAGCAGACCAGCCCCAGCGTGATGCTGATCATGGCCATCCATTTGCCGCCGCTGAGGCGGTTGTACAGGCGTTCCGCCTTATATGCCGTCGGACTTGGCAGCACCGCCGCAGCCTGCCGGACCTGGTATTTCCTCGTTTTCTCGAACACCTGCTCCAATTGTTTGTATTCCTTGCGGAAAACCAGTTCCTGGCAATAACCCAGCTGTTTCCGTATGAACAGGTAATCCTCATCCGGAACTTGCAGCGGCAGCTTGTCGCCCTGCGAGTACCAGCTCAGCCCGCCCATACTGTCGGTCTGGGGGAAGATTTTCAGCAGTTGGCTGTTATAGACCATGCGAACCAATTGGTATTTCTCATCGGCCGCCCGGTATTTCTTCACCTCCGCACCGTTTTTCGCCCCGGAGGACAACGCCTCTTCCAGGCGGTACGCTCCGTATGCGTCCGTAAAATCGGACCAGCAGGCATATTTTCCGGTAATCCCCAATTTCTCCCTGACGGGTTTGTCTTTGATTTTCAGCATGGGAACATCCTTCCAGTCTTCAAAGTAAAACAGCCATCCGCTGAAGACCTGTTCGGGGGTCAAGCCGTTATAGTGCGACTTTCCGCACAATTTGGAAGTGAAATCCTGGGCCAGTGTCTGCAAAGGGCATACGCGGCCTTTGTACAGCACATACATCTCCCCCATTTTGGCGGCGGTTTCCTTAGGCAGCACCGGCGGATTGGCCGCTTGCAGCTGCATACAGGAAACGGAAAGCAGCAGCGCAATGCCCGCCCTGTTAAGCAACGGATGTCCCAGCAGCCTGCGGAATGCGCCCTGAGGCTCCACAAGAAGCGCCAAAAGCCCCAGCAGCAACAGCACGAAACCGGCATAGGCAAACCCTATTCCCCAAGGGTCGTGCGCCACTTCCAGCACGGAATTCCCCTCCTCGTCATAATCGCTCTGATAAAAACGGTAATGCTTATGCCGCAGAATATTGTTCATGGAAATATCGGCCTGCCCCAGGTCACTTCCCTGCCTGTCCGTTATCACCACATGGCTTACAAAATCCATAGGTGTCCGGGTGCCGGGATAGTACGCCACCTCAAAACGCTGCAAGCGGATGCCGAACGGCATCTCATGCCGCCCTCCCTCGCCGTTGGCAAAGGAGGTGACCGTTTCCCCGGGACTAAGCGCCACCTTGCTGTGCATGCCCGCGCCCCAACTCAGCAGCGCCCCGGCAAGCAGCAGCAGGAATGCACTGTGCAGCAGCAGTAGCGG
>DBVK01000084.1:1029-3144 GCA_002308135.1 Bacteroidales bacterium UBA1266 | reverse complement strand
AGCCGCTTCCATGCGGCGTTCCTGACCAGCAGGAAAATGTCCAACACCATGGCCAGCAGCCACAAAACCACAAAAACCGGAGCATGGTACACATGCCCCATCGCGTAATCCGAGCCGTGCAGGCTCTCTAAAACAGTACCGCTTGCGAGAAAACCCGAAAGCAGTACCATAACAATCACCAGGATTTTTTTCATATCAACTTCATCAAATGGATTCTATGAATTTCACCACCGCGTCACGCTCGCTTTTGCTCAGTTTCCTGAATGCTTCCACAGACTTGCGGGCGTCGCTTCGCGCATTCCCATGCCACATGATCGCCTCTATAACCGTACGGGCGCGATAGTCGTGCAGACGGTCGGAAGCGCCGGTGCAGAGTCCGGAGAGACCGCGCCCCCACAGCGGGGTCGTGCGGCACCATCCGGTACGTATGTCATTCTCCATATACAATTTGTGCTGGACAAAGTCGGAATAGGGCCAGATTTTCTGGTTGGGGTAGCGCGGCAAGCGTGCGTCCGCATCCTGGAAAAAGCCGTTCGGATCCGTAAAATTGTCCTCTCCGGTTGTCCAACTCGGACGGTGGCAGTAGGTGCAGCCCATCTGATAGAAAAGCTTGCGGCCCTGCTGCACCGTGGCATCGTTCATGTTCCGGGCGGCCGGCACGGCCAGACCACGGTGCCAGACCATGAAATTGCTGTAGTCCTCGTCCTTCATCTCCACAGGGAGCTCTTTCGACATCAGGTAATTATAAATGTCCTTCTCCACGTCGCCGGTTTTGTTCCATTCCGGGAAATACCGGTAGAAAGCCGCCTGCACCTCACTGTCTTTGGAGGCGGTCTTTGCGTAGGCTTCCGTCATGTAATGGTAACGGCGGTCGCTGCGGGTGACATTGGTGATGTTCCAGATGGCGTTGGCTCCGGCCGCATCCTGCAGCGGACCGCGGGTCAGCGCATAGGTGTAGCGCAGCGGGTGGGTGGTTTTCCCGTAGGTCTTCACCCAGTTGCCGTTGGCGAAAATGGCCGGGTTCAGCGGCACTCCGGCCGCCTCCTCCTTGGCATACTGCGCTTTGAGCGAATCATCGGGGATGGCGTCAATCAAACCGGTGCCGTAAATGCCGATGGTGCCTTCCAAGCGGACACGCACATCGGAATAGGCCACCGGATTGCCGCCCACCTCCAACGGCACGTAGTAGGCATCCTCCGGAATATAAACCTCCGGATAAATCAGGCTGTAGGTTTCCCCGTCCTCGAATTTGTTGCCCCATTCGTCCGTGAAATGCTTCCAAGTGATCTGAATCTTGTCCTCGTCAAGCGGGGCTTTGAAGGGCGCGACCGCCTTGGTCTGCGGCATGCCGGTGAGCGAACTCAGGTAGTTGTCCTTGTCATCGGTCACCACCAGCAGGTAGCCGTTGCCCCAGTCTCCGGCGCGGTAGCGGTCCATGCGCTTGCCGTGGCCGTATCCGGGATGGCACGCCTCGCAGGAGCTGCGGATATAAAGCGGCCCCAGTCCGTTGAACGGCGTATTGCTCTGTGTGAACGGGCGTTCAAAGAAATATTCCCCATACTTGAAAGCGTTCACCAACCCGGCCTGCTCCACCGCCGGCGTGGGATCCTCGTAAGCCGACGCGGAAATATTGAAAGTGGTGCCCAGCTTGCCGCCGGCATAGGTCTCCTCGTTTTCCGGATCCACCTTGTTCCCATCACCCGATGACACGGGAGGGTCTTTTTTGCAGGCTGTGAAAACCAGTGCGGAAACCGCAAGCAGACAAGCTGCCATCTGTAGCGTTTTTCTCTTCATAAAGATATGTTTTTGTTGTGGTTAAAAATTCCGTAAAACTATTCCAGCGAACGGAGGGTTTCATAAACCCTGCTCAACACATCATCCACCGCCGCACAGGCATCCATGGCCGCCTTCGCGCTCGGATCCTTGATATGGCTGACAAACGGAGCGNNCGGAGCCGCCATCGCCTGAATGGTGGCAATGGCATCCTCAATGGTTTTCACCGCTTTGGCGTTCAGGTCCGGATTGACCGTCTGCATCAGGCTGTAGAGCGATTTGCTCTGGTCGCGCTTTTCTTCCACACCGCCCATGTAGGCGTTGTAAACGCTGAGAAGGTTG
>DBVK01000084.1:0-952 GCA_002308135.1 Bacteroidales bacterium UBA1266 | reverse complement strand
GAGGTGCCCACCTCGTCGGCAATGGTTTTGCAGCCGTCCACAATGGCCATCATGGCATGTGTCAGCGAGAAATAGCTGCTTCCGGCCTTCCCTGCTTTGGCCAGGTTGTCGCCATAGGAATAGCTGCCACCGGCCACCGTGCAGTTCCACTCCAGCGCTTCAATGCGGTCGCGGTGCGCTTCAGGTGCCTGTTCACCTGCCCAGCTGACCTCCAGTTGGAAACAGCAGTTACGAAGGTCTCCGGCCACGGCAAGCGCATAAATCAGGTCGTTGTCGGTGATTTTGGCGGCGGATTTCGCGTTCCCGTTTTCAAAAAGAATGTATTCTATACCGTGGAAACCGAGAAGGGTCGCGCCCAGACGCTCACCAGCGGCCACATCGCCGTCCTCACCGTCCAGGGCGGAAAGCATATTCGGACTATTCATCAGGGAATGGAAGGCATCCTCGTCCAAAGGCCAGGAGTCAATGTGGGGGTCAATGCCAAAATCACTGGCGGCGCCGAACAAAAAGGCCTCGCTCTTCTCCCACCATTCGCGGGCATTGAGGAAAATCTCACAAGCCTCCCGGACATTCGCGTCGGTCTTTTCCGCTTTCAGGGCGGCAATAGCATTCACCAGGTCCTCGCTGTATTTTGCAAGTTTGGTGTAAGTGGGGATTACCGTGGCTGACACAAACTGGTTGGCCACATCCTGCATACGGGCATCGTAAGATGTCGCCGCAGGGGTGGAAGGCTCCGTTTTCGGATCTTTTTTGCAGGAAGTGNNCCTGCCAATCCCGTCGCCAAAACAGCGATGCATAGTTTTTTCAATTGTACATTCATCATATCTGTTATTTTTTTAATGTTAATTATCGTTTTTTTGCCGCCATACGCGACGACCCTACGTTAAAGGAACATTCCGCTCCACGTTACGCCCAAGGCGGCGAACGGCTCGTTGTTGTATTGGGCGTTGAG
>DBVK01000054.1:16400-17749 GCA_002308135.1 Bacteroidales bacterium UBA1266 | reverse complement strand
AGCGGCTCCTGGTTCTCCTACAACGATGCCAAACTTGCCCAAGGCAGGGAAGCGGCCAAACAAATCGTTTCGGACAATCCGGAACTGATGAAAGAACTGGAAGACAAAATCAGAGAAGCCATTAACGCGGAAGCTAACTAATATGAAACACATCCGAACAACCGGCCTGCTGCTGTGCCTGCTCATGGCGGCAGCCGGTATCTCCTGCAAACACAGCGGAACGAAAAACGCCTATCAAGGCATGGATTCCACTTTGGTGCGCCTGTACAAGGATTTGGAAAAACACCCCCAGAAAGCGGAAACGCACATGCTTATCGCCGACTATTACCGGGACCACCTGCTGCCGGACAGCGCCTTGAACCATGCGTTGGCGGCCCTGCGGCTGGATTCCAACAACTCCGGCTATTACGTGAAACTTTCCGATCTGTACCTGAGCATGAAAGAGACGGAGATGTGCGAACGTGTGCTGGAAAAAGCCCTGCACATCGATCCGAAAAACGAAGAGGCCTACCTGAAACTGGCGGAACTCCACTTTCTCTTCCAGCGGTACAACGAAGCCTCCGACATCATCCAAAAAGCGCTGCAGCTGAACGACTACAACCCCAAGGCTTATTTTATCCAAGGATGGGTTTACCGGGAGCAAGGCGATACGGCAGCGGCGGTTCGCGCCTATCTGAAAGCGGCGGAACAGCAAGTGGAGTATTTTGAGGCATACGAGGAGCTGGCGCATCTTTACCATTTGCGTCACAACCCTTTGGCTGTGGACTACTACAAAAACGCCCTGCGTATACGGCCGGATGACCCCCAAACCCTGTATAACCTGGCTATGTTTTACCAGGAAACCGGTGAGGACGAACTGGCTATCGCCCAATACCAGCAGCTGCTGAAATCGGATCCGGACAACAAGTTTGTCCATCACAACATGGGATGGATTTATTTGACACACAAGGAAAGATACGAGGATGCCGTCCGCTGCTTCACCAAAGCCATCGCACAAGACACCACTTTTCTGGAAGCGGTCTACAACCGGGGACTGGCTTTTGAATGCATGGGCGACTACGCCAGCGCACGACAGGACTTCGCCTATACCCTGCGCCTGAACGGCGAATACAATCCGGCTATTGAAGGGCTCAACCGTTTGGACAAAAAAGAGCGGCGGAAATAATACCGGATCGTTTCGGGACTTTTCACACTGCTAAACCGCTGTTTTCCGCAAAGCGCCCAACAGTATGCGCATATCCGTGCGGACTTTATAGTCTTTGGCATACAGACCGTTCATCCGAATGATCATGGCTGGCGTAAGCTCCTTGCGTATCAGCGAGGTAGTGTACAGCACCCCCTCTTTCAGC
>DBVK01000054.1:11403-16380 GCA_002308135.1 Bacteroidales bacterium UBA1266 | reverse complement strand
TTAGCCAATCCAGGTTTTTTTACCCTTGCACACCTGGGACAGATTGTGGTAGAATGCTGATTTATTGGATATAAACACAATAAACAAAGGGGAAAGCAAGAACATGGCGGAAGCCGAAACCACATCGAAAAGACGCTTGCGCCTCCGGTTCTCCTTTTTTCCTATGCTGTTGGCCGCCAAGGTGTACACATCCCCCTCCGTATTGATGGAATTGCTTCCTATAATATAGACGCTTTCGGGCGGTGCGATTTTGTATTCCAAGGGGAAATCCTGCAAACGCGACATGATGGTCATGATTTGAGCGGCGGGAATATCTTTTCCACAGAATATCAATTCATTGACTTTATATATCTCAACGATTTCCCGTAATTGGGAAAGGGTGCCAATGTAAGTGGAACCTTCCGCCTCCTGCTGAAATTCCGCTTCGGGATACACCCAGCCCAACAGTTCCTGCCTCACCGACATCAGCGGCAGCAAGCGGGAAACGCGTCCGGCCTCCTCCTGCCGGCCTATAATGACCTGACGCTTGACCAGCATGTCCCCTATGGGATAGCCTTTCAAGTGCATACGTCCGATGAGGAAGCGCAAGGCGTTCACTATCAGAAAAACATAGCCTATGCCTATCAGCAGCACCGCCCTGGAGAAACGCAGCTGTTCGCCCAAAAGCGCATACAAGAGCAGCAGCGCCACGGAACCCCACAGTGCCCCCTGATTGACTTTTTTCATGGACACCGGCGCCTGGTAGGCATTTTGCAGCCGGAGGCAGCACACCCACACCAACGCGTACAAAGGCAGCATCACATAGCGGTATTCCGGCGGGAAAGCGCTGCTGCGGGCCGACAGCACCTCTCTTTCCCAAACAAAGGAAACAGCCAGCAGACCGCCGTAAATCAGCAACAGGTCCAAAAGCGGCATCAGTATCTTCAAAAACATGCGTTTGGCAATGGCCAAGGAGGCTCGGAACCAAATGGCGAAATTGATCATCAGGTCGAACAGTTTCGCGTTTTTTGGGGAAAAATGCTTTTTGGCAAAAATCTGCATGGCCTGGTAAAAGACAATCACATAGTTGACGCTGCTCTTTTTCGTGCTCTCCCCTTTATAATGGATAATCCGGGTCAGCGGGAAATAGTAGTTCTTGTAACCGCCCAATATCACCCTGTAAGACAAATCAATGTCCTCCCCGTACATGAAAAAGGTCTCGTCCAGCAGACCAATCCTGTCCAGCACGGACTTCCGCATCAGCATAAACGCGCCCGGAAGCACCTCCACTTCGTGAATCTGGTCCGGATCGAGGTAGGTCAGGTGATAGCGTCCGAAACGCCTGGATTTCTTGAACAGTTTGGACAATCCGAATATCTTGTAAAACGCCACTTCCGGCAAAGGCAGCCCGCGCTTTGACTCCGGAAGGAAGCGTCCCTGCCCGTCTATCATTTTCACGCCCAAGGCACCGGCATCGGGCGTCTGGTCCATGAATTCCAAGGTCTTGACAAAAGTGTCGCGCTGTACGATGGTATCCGGGTTCAGCAGAAGCACATACTCTCCCTTCGCTTGGCGTATCGCCTGGTTATTGGCTTTGGCAAAACCCACATTCTCCTGGTTTGCAATCAATGTGACCTGCGGAAACTGCTTGCGCAGCATCTCAAGGGAATTGTCCACCGAGTTGTTATCCACCACAAAGACCTCCACCGCAATCCCTTCCGCGGCCTCGTACACCGAGCGGAGGCACTGCTCCAGAAAACAGGCGACATTGTAATTGACAATGACAATGCTTAATTTGGTCTTGCGCTCTTCCATATTTTGAAATAACTGCCTTTTTCTTTTTTTATTGCATCGCAATAATGCTTATGAAAAACCGGCTGGGCATACGGCCTTGCAAACCGCTCATATTTATCCTCCATGCTGTTTAATACGGATCCACATCAAAATACACGGACACCGAACGGTAGTTTTTGTCCGCCAGCACGGTGTCTGCGGCTTGCCGCAACCAGGTCTTGATTTCGGAAAGATTTTTTATTGATGTGATTTTCAGTATAATATCTTTGCAGTAGTAATTTTTTATCCGGGGGATGGTGGGATAGGCGGGACCCAGCACCTTGTCTCCGAAACGATGGCGCATTGTACGGGCGAGCACGGAAGCCGCCGTTTCCAAAGCCAAGGTCTGCTTGCTTTTGAGGCTCACCTTGATAAAACGGCAATAGGGAGGATAGAGAAAACGTTCCCTTTCCGTCAGCTCGTGCCTGAACATGGCATCATAATCGGCACTTACCACCCATTGGAAAACGGGGTGTCCGGGAGTATAGGTCTGTATCAGCACCTGGCCCTGCTTGTGTTTGCGGCCGGCCCGGCCACCCACTTGCGCAAGCACCTGATACGCCCGCTCGTTCGCGCGGAAATCGGGATAATACAGCATATTGTCCGCATTCAATATGCCTACCGTGCTGACACCGTCAAAGTCCAAGCCCTTGGTGACCATCTGGGTGCCGACCAGCACATCAATCCTGTGCTGCTCAAAATCCGAGATGATTTTCTGGTAAGCCGTACGGCTGCGGGTGGTGTCGTAATCCAAACGCACTATCCGCGCTTCCGGGAAATAGGCGGCCAGCTCCTCCTCCACCTTTTCCGTGCCGAAACCGCGCATCTGCAGCTGCGGGCTGTGGCAGCTTGAACACTCATGCGGAATGATTTCCGTATATCCGCAGTAATGGCAGCGCAACTGATGCCTGTCCTTATGGTAGGTGAGCGATACATCGCAATGCTTGCACACGGGGATGTAATGGCATACCCCGCATTCCAAATGCGGGGAAAATCCGCGGCGGTTCTGGAAAAGAATCACCTGCTCCCTTTTTTCCAAAGCGTTGGAGATACTGTCCATCAATTCTTTGGAGAATGGGACATAGCCTTTCGGCGTGCAGTTGCCCCGTTTCAGGTCAAGCAGCCGCACCTGTGGAAGCTCCAGTCCCGCATAGCGCTGCTCCAAACGCACATATCCGTATTTGCCGCGCTGCACGTTGGCATAGCTTTCCACCGAAGGCGTGGCAGAGCCGAGCAGCACCTTGGCCTGGCACTTTTGCGCTAAAACAATGGCCGCGTCCCGGGCGTGGTAGCGCGGAGCGGGGTCGTACTGCTTGAAGGAAGCGTCGTGCTCCTCATCCACAATGATCAAACCCAAGTTTCTGAACGGAAGGAACAAAGCCGAACGGGCCCCGAGCACCACCTGATAGGCGCTGTCGTCTTCCGCCTGCACCCTTTTCCATATCTCCACCCGCTCCTGCTCGTTGAAACGGGAATGGTAGACACCGGCCTTCGTTCCGAAATATTTTCTTAAACGATTGATTATCTGTGCTGTTAATGCTATCTCCGGCAAAAGATACAAGACCTGTTTCCCTTGGGAAAGCATTTCTTGTATATATTTTATGTAGATTTCCGTCTTCCCGCTGCCGGTCACTCCGTGCAGCAGCACGACCGGAAATTCCGCAAACTGCCGCTTTATGGCGTCTTTGGCTTCCTGTTGCGCGGCGGTCAGGCAAATCGTGTCGGGGGATGTTTCCGAAACGGCTTCCGCCAAACGGCTGACCTCCACTTCCTGCTGCCGGAGTATACCCTTGGCCAGCAATTGTTTAAGTGAGCTTTCGCTGACCCTTTCCTCGGACAGCAGCCGCCGTTTCGCCAGCATGCGCTGCCCGCTCTTGTGCAGCATGTCCAGAAAAACCAGCAAAGTGTCGGCCTGTTTCCGCAAGCGGCTGTTGCGCTCCAATTCCGTGAAAACCTCCGCCAAGGCGCTCTCCTCCCCGCTATAGGCTTCCCCAAGGGAGATACAGCTTTCCATACGGGGACGGTATTTCTCCTCCACCTCCTCGTACAAGGCAAGCACCTTTTTATCCAGCAGCTGCTGAACCCAGCCCATGCTTCGCGATACGGGCAACTGACGTTCTATCTCGCTCAAACTCATGCAACCCTTTTCCGCCAGCAGGCTAACCAGCTGCATTTCTTTGGCCGACAAACCGGAAACTTCTCCGTTGAATTCGGGATGCACCTCCAGTTTGGTCTCGCTTTCCAGCTTAAAACCGGAAGGAAGGGCCGCCGCCATCACCTCCCCTTCCGTGGACAGGTAATAAGCCGCCATCCAGCTCCAGAAATCCAATTGCAGCTGACTGACCACCGCCGGGCCGTCCAGCGCCTGCAGCACGGGCTTCACCGCGTAGCCCTCCGGCTTGGGGACCCCTACTCGCCTGACAATGGCCGAATAGAACTTATGACGCCCCAAGGGGACCAGCACCCGCTGCCCGACCGTCACCTCACCGCATTCTTCCGGCAGCAGGTAGGTCAACGCAAGCGGCAGTGCCAATGGCAGGAGCACATCAATGTATCTATCCCGCTCTCCCATGCCACTAACGGTAGGTTACACCCAATTGCTGTTCAATAACAGAAATCAATTGGTTGATTTTTTGTATTTTATGCAAAAGGAGCATGCTTTCGTCCGCATCTGTCTCCGTTTTCAGGGAATCCGCATACTGCCGCTTCATGTTCCGCAAATGCAGCATACGGAAGGTTTGCAGCACATACTGCAAATCCTGTTTCAGCAGCTCCGCATCGGGATCGTCCACCGTATGCACAAAGCTCTTGTATTTCTTCCATTGCGGACTGAATTGCGGTTTCATCTCCACCAGCGACATATACAGCTGGTGCATCTGCTCGTCCGGAACGGCCTGCAACTGCTGCGGCCAAGTGGCGGCGTCCTTTTCAAGGCATTCTTTATATAATTGCAGGAACTGCCTGTATTGCGGCGTGCTTATTTCCAACTGGTCGGATTCCAGGTCCTGGAAAATCAGCGTGTCCGCCCGCAGGGAATACGGTTTCCCTTTTTTGTCCGCGCTTTCCATCGTGATTTCCCTCTCCCCGTAATTGACCAAACGGGAAAGGATGGCTTTTTCCGCTTCGGGAAGCGTAAGCATGGCGGATTCCAGTCCGACAGGCTCC
>DBVK01000054.1:10166-11398 GCA_002308135.1 Bacteroidales bacterium UBA1266 | reverse complement strand
CAGCCACCGCTTCAGAGACATCCGCCTGCGTCCCCTCTTCCGAACGCCCTTGGGCGCGACTGCGCTCCTCCACGTAACGTTTCACCCTGATCTTATTCACCGCCGACAGCAGCACATTTTCCGCAATATCAAGCATCTCACTGCTTTGCTTGACCATCACGCTAAGGGTGATGGCATCGGGAATCAGCGCCAAATCGGCTGCAATGGCATGCACAAAATCCGATTTTTNNTTTTTTCAAAGGGTCCAGATGATCCGGCTGCTGCAGAAAACGGGCAATGCGGAAACCCAAGAAATCCTTCTCCTCTTCGGCAAGATATGCCAATATCTCCTGACGGCTGTGCCTGCGGGCGAAGGTGTCCGGGTCGTCTTCCGGCGGAAGCACCACGATACGCATGTTCAAGCCTTCTTTCAGCATCAGCCCGACCGCCCGTTCCGCCGCATGAATGCCGGCCTCGTCCCCGTCGTACAGCACAGTGACGTTGCGCGTCAGTTTGCCGATCATCTTCACTTGGTTCGTCGTCAGGGACGTGCCGGAGGAAGCCACCACATTTTCTATCCCTGACTGGTGCATGGAAATCACATCGGCATAGCCTTCCACCAACAGGCATTTGTCCGCCTTGCGTATGGCGTTCTTGGCCTGGCAGATACCGTACAAGGTGTCGCTTTTATGGTATATGTCCGTTTCCGGCGAATTGATGTATTTGGCCGTTTTCTTGTCTCCCGTGCGCAAGGTCCTGCCTCCGAAGGCAATAACTTTGCCCGAAAAATTCTGTATGGGGAACATCACCCTGTCAAAAAAGCGGTCGGCCGTCTTCTCTCCGGAACGGGAAACCAAACCGGCTTTTTCCAGATTCTCCAATGCATAGCCCTGTTTCAACGCCTCTTCCGTCAGTGCGGAGCGGTTAGGCAGGCTATAGCCCAAACGGAACTTGGCTATGGTGTCATCCGTAAATCCCCTTTCCCGGAAATAACTCAGGCCAATAGCCTGCCCTTCCTTGGTCTGGAGCAAATTACGGGCGAAATGGGCGGCCGCGAACTCGGAAACGGCCAGCAAGGCCTCCCGTTCGTTCAGCTGCCGCAAGGCTTCCGGGGTCTGTTCCGTCTCCTCCACCTGTATGCCGTATTTTTTGGCCAGATAACGCAACGCCTCCACATAGGAGTAATGCTCGTACTGCATCATGAAGCGGATGGAATCGCCGGCTTCGCCGCAACCGAAGCATTTGTAGATGCC
>DBVK01000054.1:228-10150 GCA_002308135.1 Bacteroidales bacterium UBA1266 | reverse complement strand
TATCGTCATGGAAAGGGCACAATCCGATATAATTGACCCCACGCTTGGTCAAATGTACGTAATCCCCTATCACCTCTTCAATGCGGCAGGCTGCAACAATGGAGTCGATACTCTCTCTTTTAATCATTTATACTTCCCTCTCCCGAAGAAAAACCAAAATTCAAAAGTACAAAAAAAAATGTCCGGAAAACAGCTCCTGCATTTTTTTACTTTTTTTTGGGGAAAACTCTTTGGTTTGTGTTTGGAAAAGCATTATTTTTGCATCTTAAATATGTATTTAATTTAATTCTTTAAGACACATGAAAAAAATTGTTTTATTTTCAATGTTGATGGCTTTCGTTTTCGGAATGAACGCCCAAAACACTTTTGCTCCGGCAAAACAACTGCAGTCAGGGTTTGGAAAAAACGCCATAGGCCTGATGCCCACTGACCAAAAGTATTCGAAAGACTACACAAAGGAAGGCTGGCTTAATTCCGCCTCTTACCTGAACTACCTGCTCCCCTCTTCGTACGTCCTGTCGGAGCACCGCCACAGCTACATTCTTTTCCCGGACACTTGCATGAATTATGTGTATTGTTTCAAGAGCAAAGGATCCGAAACGTTTGATTCCACCAAATACTATGCCATTTGGCGCCATGCCATGGGTATCAGCTTCGACCCCTATTCCGAGTCCTTCGACAAAATGCGTCTGACCGGAATCTTCCCCACCCCCGACTATCCGGCAGTGGTGACCTATCCCTACAGAATTGACTCCGTTACCGTTGTAGGCACCTACGAATGGGGCGAGAAAGACGGTTACAATGCGGCCTCCCCCGACACACTGCGTCTGTTCGTATCGTATTTCAAGACCTATGAACGCGTTGGCGTCAATTCCGAATGGCGCGCTTTGCACTACACCAGCGATGTGAACCAGGATACGATGCTGTTCGCCCCCATGGTGAAATTTGACTCCAACGAAATCAAACAACCCAAAAGCAGGTCCTTGAGACCGAAAGCCGCCAACACCATCATTTTCGACTATGTGCTGACGGAAAGCGACACAAACGTGTATTGGGATTCGCTTGTGGATAACAAAACCGTTAAATATTTCAAATACAAAAACTATCAGATCGCCTTGGGCGAAAATGGTTTTGAAGTTCCCGCCGGCGCTGTGGTCAGCGTTATCGCCCAATTCCTTCCCGGCTACGAATACCATGTGGGAGACACCATGGAACACGCCAATATCAATGCGGACAACACCTATAACGGGGGGATAACCACCTACCACAACGAGTTCTCGCTGCTGACGTATGACGAAGACGGCAAGGCTTTCTGCGACCCTTACGGATACAACAGCGCCTTTTACGATCATAAAAACACCCACTACCAAATATGGAACAGCAAGAACGCCGGCAGCGAAACTGGCGCCAAACTGTACAACAGCATGTACCAGCCTGACAACGGCACGCTGCCCGTCATGTACCTGCTCCTGAGCTCGGACAGCGCCGGTGTGGATGTCTGTGACTCCAGCAAAGTGAGTATAGCAAACGCTGCAAGCGCCATAGAATCCGTTTACCCCAATCCTGCCAACGACTACGTGACCGTAAGCCTGAAAAACAGCGACCGTGCGGCCATCCGTATCTACAACATGATGGGTCAGGTGATGAAGACCGTTTACACGAACGAGGAAAAGAACGTCATCAGCACCAAGGATTTGAGCGCCGGTATGTATATCATCAGCGTGGAACAGAACGGAAAACGTTTCAACACCAAATTTTCTGTGCGTTAATTCTTTATGAAAACTGAAAAATAGCGGTTCATATCGGACCGCTATTTTTTTTCAGCCTGCCCCTGCCACGGCCTTTATGCTGTTTTGCCATTGGAACCCCAGCCTCTAGCAGGTGAACTTTCATTACAATACCAATAAATATAAATAAAGATGAGAAAAAAACGGATTCTTTTATGTTGCTGCTGTCTGCTCGCCGTTCTGTGTCTGCAAGCGCAAAAACAAGCCCCTTCGAAAAAAGGCGAAGTGAGATACAAAATGTATCTCAACTACCAGGGCGATGTACTGCCTGATTTTGACACCTTAGGGAAAGCGGATGTGGTAGGTACAACAGACTGTTTTGATTTAGAGGGTATTCCGGGAGAAAACGGAGACCATTACGCCCTTCTGCTCGAATACAACCTGATGGTGAAAAAAACCGACACCTTCTCTTTTCGCCTGTGCAGCGATGATGGCAGCCGCCTGTACATTGACGGGAAAAAACTGCTGGATATAGACGGTGCGCACGGGCCTGTCGCAGAAATGGCCACCCTGGCGCTGGCGAAAGGCCCCCATGCCATACGGGTGGAGTATTTTGAAAAATGGAAATCCCAATCGTTAAGCCTGTTCTACAAAACCACCTCCACCGACTACCTCATGCTCGGAGCGAAACCGGACATGAAAACACCCGCTTTTGTGATTCCGCAGGCCAAAGAAACGGCCAAACGCATGAAAGCATGGATAGGCAAAGACGAGGCGGTGGTTTTCCCCATACTCACCGATGTGCACACCTGCAACCGCGAAACATACAGGCATATCGGCTACATTGCGGAATTGGACACCCTTTTCCATTACGACCTGATGGTCAATCTCGGGGATATCGGGCTCAACACCGAACCCGCACATTCGGACAAAAGCTATTCCAACGATATTATCGAACACGTGCGCGACGAAATGTCCAAATACCAGGGGGTGTTTCTTTTTGCTCCCGGCAACCATGATTACGACGGCGGGGAAGGCACGCATATCAACTCGGGGGAACTGTCGGAACTGTTCCAGAAACCGTCCCTCCCTTTCGCCAACGGCAACCTCCACCTCACCGACCACAACTGCTGGTGCTATTACGACCTGCCGGAGAAATCCCTGCGCATCATCATACTGAACAGCCAGAATTCCGAAACGGAAGGCGAATATTACTACACCTATGATGAAGACCAGCTTGAATGGCTTATCCGGACGCTGTTGGAGACACCGGAGGGCATGTCCGTGCTGGTAATGGGGCACTACATGCCGCACAACATCGGACGGGGCGTGGAAACGGCCGACCCGCGAGAAGGCCCTACCGCCCCCTTGCTGATGGAGATACTGTCGGCCTTCGCCAACCATAACCAAGGCGAAAACGGCAACTTGCGCTGGGATTTCAGCCAGACCTCAAACAAGCTGGTCGGCCTGTTTACCGGTGACTCCCACGTCAATGCGCATATCCGCGAGGACGGGGTGAACTATTTCATCTCGCAAGGTTACGGGAAAATGGAAAACAAAAACCTGGCCCCTGAGCAGAAACGGGCCTGGTTCAACTCCAGAGAGACGCTCTGCTGCGACATTGTCGTCATCAAACCGGGCACCGGAGAGGTGCATACCTTCCGCCTTGGGGCAGGCGGCGCCGAAATGGATTACCACTTTAAGTATTAAGCATAGGGCGGAAAAATTTCCGCCCTTTTTTCATGCCTGTCTCCCCACTTTTTCCGAAAAATTTCCAATCATACGACTGTTTTGCACACAGCAGACAATATTTCTTCAAAAGGCGCGTTTTTACGCTCAGATTGTTTCGAATGGAACGAAAATGAAGAAACTGTATATTGAAACCTACGGATGCCAAATGAATTTCGCTGACAGTGAAATTGTTGCCTCTGTATTATCCAAAACCCACACCTTGTGTGCGCAAGTGCAGGAGGCCGATGTGATTATCCTGAACACCTGTTCCATTCGGGAAAATGCAGAGCAAAAAGTGCTGAACCGTCTGGAGGAATTGCGTTCCCTTCAAAAAAAGGGGGATAAACGGAGAATCGGGCTTATCGGCTGCATGGCCTCCCGCTACAAAACCCAATGGATGGCTTCGCATCTGGTGGATTTTGTGGCCGGTCCGGACGCCTACCGTTTTCTGCCGGAAATGCTTGCCGACGCGGAAGCGCCGCAGGTCCGCACGGAATTGTCTTTGGACGAGACCTACTTGGGCATCAACCCTTTACGCTACCAAAGCAACGGCATTTCCGCGTTTGTTTCCATTATGCGCGGATGCAACAATTTCTGCACCTACTGCGTGGTGCCCTATACACGGGGACGGGAGCGCAGCCGGGATCCGGAGAGCGTTTTGCAGGAAATCCGCGACCTTTCTGCAAAGGGCTACAAGGAGGTCACCCTGCTCGGCCAAAACGTCAATTCCTACCGGTGGGGGGACAGTTACGGTTTTCCCCGGCTGATGGCCGACTCCGCCGAAACCGACCCAAGCCTGCGCATCCGCTTCACCACTTCCCACCCCAAGGATTTGTCGGACGAATTGCTGGAAGTGATGGCCGCATACCCTAACATCTGTAAAAACATCCACCTTCCTGCCCAATCGGGAAGCACGGAAGTGCTGAAACGCATGAACCGGAAATACACCCGGGAAAGCTATCTGGAAAGGGTGGAGTCCATACGCCGCCACCTGCCGGACGCAAGCATTTCCACCGACCTCATCAGCGGTTTCTGCGGGGAAACGGAGCAGGATCACCAGCAAACCCTCTCGCTGATGCAAACCGCCCGCTTCGACTACGCCTTTATGTTCAAATACTCCGAACGCAGCGGCACCTATGCGGCCAAACACCTTGCGGACGATATTCCGGACGATGTGAAAACCGCCCGGCTGGAGGAAATCATCGCCCTGCAACGCCAGCTTTCCTATGAAAGCCACCTGAAAGATATAGGCAAAACGGTTGAAATCCTGGTTGAAGGGCCTTCCAAACGCTCCGATGCGCATTATTTCGGGCGCAACAGCCAAAACAAGGTTATTGTTTTCCCTAAGGAAGACTGCCAGCCGGGAACATACACCCGTGTGAAAGTGACCGATTGCACCACCGCCACCTTATTGGGGGAAAAAGTTCAAAACAACGCATAAACCTGACGATCGCATGAAAGCCATCCGTAAACAAAAGACAACCTACGAAAGGACAAACACTTACAACGACCACATTGAGGAGACCACGCGTACCTTATCCTATACGGAAACCGACGATGCCGGAAACATCCTGCTGGACCAGAGCTTCAACTGGGAGGATGACACCAAAAACACCATACGGCGCACCTTTGACACGCACAACCGCGTGCTGGAGGAGCAATTCATAGACGGGGATGAAACGGAACCCTATGAAAGCCGCCGCTATTTTTATGCGGAAGAAGGGGAAGACCGGATTGGGCATTGCGAAATCCGCTACCTGGAAGATGCTGTAAACGAGACCTACCATTACGACGAGGAAGGGCGTCTGGTGCGGAAAGAGATTTTTTACGAGGACGGCTCCTCCTACGTGGAAAAGGAATGCCAATGGGAAAACGGGCTGCTGATGGAGGAAAAGGAGTTTTCCGACACCAACGATCTCCAAAGCCGGAAAGTGTTCCGTTACGACGAGAACGGAAGACCGGTGGAAATAGTCTGCTACGAACCGGAAGTCGACAGCAGCGTGGTGAATAAAACCACGGAAGTTATTCACTACGGGCCCTTCGGCATAGAATCCCAGGAAACCTACAACATCAGTGACCAGCTGGTGGTCCGCCGCCGTTTCCACTACAACGGGCAGGGCCAACGCACCGCCGTGGACATTGAAAGCGCCTCCGTTTACTTCAAGCACGTCTACGGCTACGACGCGCAAGGGAACTGCGTGCTGGACCAGATGCTGAACAAGGACGGGGTGATTCTGGACGAGAAACGTACCGTCTTTGATGAAAACAACAACGAAATCCGCATTGACGTCTACTCCAAAAACATTGTGGACAACACAGACGAATTGCTGTTAGTGGAAAGTTACACCACTGAATATCAAAACCTCTGATTCCGCCCTGCATTTTTTTGCGAAAAAGGTTTTTCGTATTGGTATTCTTAGTACTTTTGCAGCCTGTACTGCCCGAGTGGCGGAATTGGTAGACGCGTCGGTCTCAAAAACCGATGAGGTTAAACTCGTGCCAGTTCGATCCTGGCCTCGGGTACAGAAGAAAAGTCTTGGAAATCAATTTCAAGACTTTTTATTTTGGAAACATGGACACACAAACACAGCGAAACGTCAAAACGTTTCTCCAGGCATGGATGCTGCCTATAGCCATGGCTACAGGCGTACTGGCCTATTTCGCCGTGGCGCGCCTGCATCTTCCGGAAAACGCCCGCGAATCCATCAACCGCGCTATCGGCATTATCCAGCCTTCGCTGATTTTCTGCATGCTCTTCCTCTCTTTCTGCAAAATCAACCCCAAACGGCTGCGGCTGCGCCCTTGGCACGGCTGGCTGCTATTGATACAATGCGTCAGCTTTCTGCTGCTTTCCTTGCCTCCTATACTTTATAAAGATTTACCATCCAAAGTGTTATGGGAGTCCGCCATGATTTGCATGCTCTGCCCGACCGCCACCGCCGCCGCCGTCATCACCGGAAAACTGGGAGGAAACACCACCAACCTGGTCACCTACACCATCCTCATCAACCTGGCGACCGCCGTTGCCGTTCCGGCGGTTTTCCCCCTGGTCAACCCTTCCATCGGCATGGGTTTTTTCCCTTCCTTCCTCCTGATTCTAGGGAAAGTGTTTCCCCTGCTGATCATCCCGCTGCTGCTGGCCTTCCTGGTACGCTATCTGCTGCCGGACCTCCACAAAACCATTGTCAAGGCAAAGGACTTAGCCTTTTACATCTGGTCTGTCTCCCTTACGCTGGCTTTGGCCGTCACAACCAAAATCATCGTCCACAGCGAAATCAATTGGTATTATGAATTGGGGATTATACTTATTTCACTGGTTTGCTGTATTTTACAATTTGTTTTGGGCAAACGTATCGGTGGGAGGCACCACGACCGCATCAGCGGCGGCCAGAGCATGGGACAGAAAAACACCGTTTTCGCCATCTGGCTGGGATACACCTTTCTTTCGCCCATAACCTCCCTGGCGGGCGGATTTTACACCATCTGGCACAACCTTTTCAACGCCTACCAGTTGTACCGCATACGCCAAGAGCAGGAAAAACAAAAAAAAGAATAGCCCTTTCTGTCTTCCGTATACGGATTTTGCTGATATTTGCGTTTTATTGCCATTATGAAAAAAGGATTCGGAAGCGACAACCATTCCGGCATCAGTCTGGAAGTGCTGGAGGCTATCACACAAGCCAATACCGGACACGCCCGTGCCTACGGGGAGGACGAATTCTGCACGGAGACCCTCCATTTGTTCCGGCAGCAGTTCGGGGAAAAAGCGGAAGTCCACTTCGTGTTCAACGGGACAGGAGCCAACACCTTGTGCATAGATGCCATGACCCGCTCGCATGAAGCGGTCATCTGTGCCGAAAGCGCACACATCAATGTGGACGAATGCGGCTCCATACAGCGTGTGGTCGGCTGCCGGCTGCTTCCCGTCCCCACACCGGACGGAAAGCTGACGCCGGAACTGATCCGCACCCAGTTGCACGGTTTCGGCTTCCAACACCATTCCCAACCCAAAGTCATCAGCATCACCCAACCGACGGAATTAGGCACCCTATACAGCTTGGCGGAAATACGCGCTATTGTCGAATTGGCGCATTCCCACCAGCTCTACGTGCACATGGACGGGGCGCGTCTGGCCAATGCAGCGGTGGCCCTAGGGAAAAGTTTCCGGGAGATGACCACCGACCTGGGCATAGACGCCCTTTCCTTCGGTGGCACCAAAAACGGTCTGATGATGGGGGAAGCTGTGGTGCTGCTCCATCCTGCGCTACAGCAGCATTTCCTCTACCGGCGCAAACAGGCCATGCAATTGTGCAGCAAATCGCGCTTTCTGGCCGTGCAGTTCCAGGCCTATTTCCAAAATGGGCTTTGGCGGAGAAACGCCGGACAGGCCAACCGTATGGCCCAGCTGCTCTACCAGTCTGTAAAAGACCTGCCGCATCTTCACGTGGTGTATCCGGTGCAGGCCAACAGCGTGTTTGTGCAACTGCCCCGCACCGTATGGAAAGCCCTGCAGCAACACTATTTCTTCTACGATTGGGACGAAAACAGGGATGTGGTCCGCTGGATGTGCTCCTTTGACACTACGGAAACGGACATCCGCGATTTTGTGGACTGCCTGAAACGCCTTTTGCCCACATGCGCCCCTTCCGAACAAAACAGAAAAGACGCGCCAGAAAACGCAAAGATTTAAAAATGTGGAACAAAAAAACAAAAACAATATGAATAACTTGAAAAAACTAGGTATAGCCATGCTTGCGACAACCCTTGCCTTCACCGCCTGTAAAAAAAAGACCGAAACGGTGGCGGAACCAGTCTCCGTCATTGAAAAACCGCAACTGACCGTCACGGACGGCCGTTTCACCCCGGAAATCATGTGGGGCTTAGGGAAAATGGGCAGTTACGACCTCTCCCCGGACGGCACTAAAATCGCTTATACCGTCACTTATTACAGCATGGAGGAGAACAAAGGCAACGCCGAACTCTATTGGATGAACGCCGACGGCAGCCAGGTCACCCGCCTGACCGTGAGCGAAGCCAATGAGAACTGCGTGCACTGGTTTGACAATACACACGTCGCTTTTTTGCGCGGACAGCAACTTTTCTGCATAGATATCCAAAACAACCAGGAAAGCTGCATGGGCGAATTCCCCCAAGCAGTGGAGGAATTCATGTTCTCGCCCGACCGCAGCAAAGCGCTTTATACCGCCTGCCTGCCCGTGCAAAAAGCAGGGAACGTCCAACCGCTGTACGAAGGCCTGGACAAAACCACCGGCCGGATTAACGAAGATTTGATGTACAGGCATTGGGACTGCTGGGTGGACGAATATCCGCACATTTTCATCGCCTCCGTCTCCGGAGGGAAAATCGACACCGCCCATGTGACGGACGTGCTGGAGGGCGAACCCTACGAATGCCCTATGCGCCCCTGGGGCGGCCTGGAACAGGTTTGCTGGTCTCCGGACGGCAAAAAAATCGCCTACACCTGCCGCAAAAAAACCGGAAAGGACTATGCCCTTTCCACCAATTCCGATATTTATATCTATGACACTGACAGCAAGGAAACCTTCAATATCAGCGAAGGGATGATGGGCTACGACCAGAACCCCGTCTTCTCCTCCGACGGGAAAAGCATCGCCTGGGAAAGCATGGAGCATGACGGCTACGAATCCGACAAAACCCGTCTGATGGTCTATAATTTTGAAACCAAAGCCTATAAGGACTATACCTCCGCTTTTGACTACGGGGTCGGCAACCTTGTCTGGAACGAGGACAATTCGGAAATCTACGCCGTTGTGATGTATAGGGGCACCCAGGAGATTTTCGCCTTCAACCTGAAGGATGAAAGCATACGCCAGGTGAGCAAAGGCGTGCACGACATCAACGGTTTCCGCATGGGTAAAGGACAAATCATCGCCCAGCAGGTTTCCATGAGCTATCCGGCCGAACTTTTCTCCTATCCGCTGGAAGGCACGGAAAACGAAGGCAAACAACTGACGGCCATCAATACCGAGGTTTTGGAGCAATGCCGCATGGGCAAAACCGAAGCCCGCTGGATCAAAACCGTGGACGGCAAAGACATGCTGGTCTGGTTGATTTATCCGTATAATTACGACAGCAGCAAAACCTATCCCGCCCTGCTTTTCTGCGAAGGCGGCCCCCAAAGCATGGTAAGCCAGTTCTGGAGCACCCGCTGGAACTTCCAAGTGATGAGCGGCGCGGGCTATTTCATCATCGCCCCCAACCGCCGCGGATGTCCGGGATTCGGCACCGCCTGGTGTGAGGAAATCAGCGGGGATTACGGCGGACTGTGCATGAAGGATTACATCCAGGCTACCGACGTCATTGCCAAGGAAATGCCTCAAATTGACGCGGATCGCATCGGAGCCTGCGGCGCCTCGTTCGGAGGCTACAGCATTTATTGGCTGGCCGGTCACAACTACGGGGCAAAGGACTATGCGGAAGGC
>DBVK01000054.1:0-167 GCA_002308135.1 Bacteroidales bacterium UBA1266 | reverse complement strand
TTCACCAACTGGGATTTGGGCGGACCGTATTGGGAAAAGAACGCTAAAACCCTCCAGTCCTACCCCAATTCGCCCCACCGTTTTGTGGACAAATGGAACACTCCTCTCTGTGTTATTCACAGCGAGTACGACTACCGCATCGTGGCTTCCCAGGGCATGGCCGCCTA
>DBVK01000009.1 GCA_002308135.1 Bacteroidales bacterium UBA1266 | reverse complement strand
TTTCGTCTTTTTTGGTTGTAACATTTTAACTTATCTTTAATGTAATTACAAACTCTCTGAATTAATTATTACCCCTTTCCCTGCGGGAACGGCCTTCGCCTCTTCCCCTGCGCTGCATTTGGGGCTTGCCTTCCCTCACGGGTTCGGAAGCGCCTTGGAACAAGTCGCGTTTGCCATAGACCAGCCCGCGGCAGATCCACACCTTCACGCCCAGACGGCCGTAAGTGGTGTGAGCTTCTGTCTGGTTGTAGTCGATGTCAGCACGCAAGGTGTGCAAAGGCGTACGGCCTTCCTTGAAGTGTTCCGTACGGGCGATTTCCGCACCGGCGATACGACCGGATATGGTCACCTTGATACCTTCGGCGCCGGCACGCATGGTATTGGCAATCGCTTGCTTGATGGCCCTGCGGTAGAACATGCGGCCTTCAATCTGACGGGCAATGGACTGGGCGACCAGAACGGCATCCAGTTCCGGGCGTTTGATTTCCGAGATGTTGATCTGGATCTCCTTGCCGGTGATTTTCTTCAACTCCTCGTTCAGTTTCTTGACCTCACCTCCGTCCTTTCCGATAATCAAACCCGGGCGCGCGGTGTTGATGGTTATGGTAACCAGCTTCAGCGTACGCTCAATGTAGATTTTGGAGACACTGGCTTTTGCCAGACGGGCGCTTACATAATTTCTGATTTTTACATCTTCCACCAGCTTGTTTTCGAAATTCTTTCCACCATACCAGTTGGATTCCCAACCCCTGATGATGCCTAAACGCATTCCAATCGGATTAACTTTCTGTCCCATTTATTCTTCTACTGTTTGATTGTTGTCAATTCTACTGTCTAAAATTACGGTGATGTGGTTCGAACGCCTTCTGATCCTGTAACCGCGACCCCGAGGGGCTGTCCTCAAGCGTTTCAGCATACGACCGCCGTCCACATATATCTCTTTAATGTAGAGCTGACTGTCTTCCACGCGCGCACCTTCGTGCTTGACCTGCCAGTTGGCAACGGCGGAAAGCAACAGTTTGCGGATTTTTTCAGAAGATTCTTTTTTGCTGTATTTCAACACATTCAATGCATATTCCACATCTTTCCCCCTTACCAGGTCCGCCATCAGACGGGTTTTGCGGGGGGAGGTGTTGTTATTGCACAGACGTGCCATGCACACCTGTTTGTTTTTTTCCTTTCTAGCTTCTGCAGCTAATCTTTTTCTTGCTCCCATTGTCCTGCTCCTTTATTTTTTACCTTTGTCCTTACTACCGGCATGGCCTCTGAAAATACGCGTAGGGGCGAATTCACCCAGCTTGTGGCCTACCATGTTCTCTGTCACGTACACCGGAATGAATTTGTTCCCGTTGTGCACAGCGATGGTCTGTCCGACAAAATCGGGAGAAATCATGGAAGCCCTGGACCACGTCTTAATTGCCACTTTTTTGTTCGAGGCTTGCGCTTCGATCACTCTTTTTTCGAGTTTATATTGAATATACGGACCTTTTTTTAACGATCTAGCCATTTTCTCTATGCTTTATGTTATTTCTTTCTTCTTTCAATAATATATTGGCTCGAGGCTTTCTTCGGCTTTCTGGTCTTGTATCCTTTCGCAATCAAGCCCTTTCTGGAACGGGGATGTCCGCCGGAGGCGCGACCTTCACCACCGCCCATGGGGTGATCGACAGGGTTCATTACAACACCACGGACCCTCGGACGACGTCCCATCCAGCGGGAACGTCCGGCCTTACCGGAAACCTGAAGGTTGTGCTCGATGTTGGAGACCATACCCACGGTGGCCTTGCAAGCGCACAGCACTTTACGGGTTTCACCGGAAGGCAGTTTGATAATAACATATTTATCCTCTCTCGACATCAACTGGGCATAGGAACCGGCGCTGCGCGCAATCTTGGCGCCCTGGCCCGGCTGCATCTCTATGTTGTGCACAATCGTTCCGAGCGGAATCTCGGAGAAGAACAGGGCATTCCCCAATTCGGGGGCCACACCTTTTCCGGAGAGCAGGGTCATCCCGACCTTCAGTCCGTGAGGGGCGACGATATAGCGCTTTTCACCATCGGCATAAAACAGCAAAGCGATACGGGCCGAACGGTTCGGATCGTATTCGATGGTTTTCACGGTGGCGGGGATGCCGTCCTTGTCACGCTTGAAGTCAACCAGACGGATTATTTTGTGATGACCGCCGCCAATGTAGCGCATGGTCCTGCGTCCCTGGTTATTTCTTCCGCCGGATCTTTTCTTGGATAACAGCAAACTTTTTTCGGGTGTTTTAGCCGTTACCTCTGCAAAGTCACTAATTAACTTGAATCTCTGTCCCGGTGTTACCGGTTTAAACTTTCTTAATCCCATCTTTATCTAAGTTCTAAACTTTCGCTACTAAATACCGCTGAAAATATCAATGGTATCATCTCCCTTTAACTGCACATAGGCTTTCTTGAAGGTGCTCTTGCTGCCCTTGATGAAGCCGCCTGTCTTGGAATAACGGAAAACGCTTTTACCCCTTTGGATCAGGGTGTTCACACTTTCCACCTTCACATCGTATATTTTCTCGATGGCTTCCTTAATCTGCTGCTTGTCCGCGCGACGGTCCACGATAAAACCATAGCGGTTGGTTTTCTCGCTGATGGCTGTCATTTTTTCGGTAACAAGCGGTTTAATAATGATATTCATTGAACTGCTCTTTTACTCATTAACACTAAATAATTCATCGAATTTGGAAGCTGCGGGCTCGGAAATCAACAGATGTTGTGCATTTAAAATATCATAAGTATTTAAATCACAAACCCTTGCAACTTTCGCCTTCGAAATATTTCTAGAGGACAAAAGTACATTTTTATCCAATTCATTCAGTACCAATAACGTTTTTTTATCGTATAAATTCACGTTCTTGAGAATCTGGATGTACTGTTTTGTCTTAGGAACCTCTATATCAAACTTTTCAATCACCGTAATGGATTGCTCTGCAGCCTTGGCGGACAAAGCGGACATACGGGCCAGCCGTTTGACTTTTTTGTTCAGTTTGAAATGGTAGTCCCTGGGATGGGGGCCGAACACTCTGGCGCCACCGGGGAACAAGGGGCTCTTGATGCTGCCGACGCGGGCGCCGCCGCCACCCTTCTGCTTGTGCAGTTTGCGGGTGCTGCCGGAAAGCATGGATTTCTCCTTGGAATCGTGGGTTCCCTGACGCTGGTTGGCCAAGTATTGTTTCACATCCAACCAAACCATATGACTATTCGGCTCTATACCGAAAATCTTGTCATTCAAAACAACCGTTCTGCCGGTCTCTTTTCCCTCAATATTTAATACTTTTAGCTCCATCTCTCCAATTTTAAATAGGTTCCGTTACAACCGGGAACTGATCCCTTGACAACTAACAAATTCTTTTCAGGTATGATCCTGATGATTTCCAGGTTCTGGACTTTCACTTTCTGGCCGCCCATTCTGCCGGCCATACGCATGCCCGGCAAAACCCTTGAAGGATAGGAGGAGGCACCCATGGAACCGGGGGCTCTCAAACGATTGTGCTGGCCGTGAGTACTATCACCAACGCCACCGAATCCGTGTCTTTTCACGACACCTTGGAATCCCTTTCCTTTGCTTACGCCGGAAACATCAACAAACTCACCTTCTTCGAACACGGAGACCGTCAGCACTTCGCCGAAGCTCTTGCGGGAACCCTGCTCAAAACGTGAAAACTCGCGGACAATGCGTTTCGGCGTGGTGTTCGCCTTGGCAAAATGTCCACGTAAGGCTTTTGTGGTGTGCTTTTCTTTCTTGTCATCAAAAGCCAGTTGGATGGCATCGTATCCATCCTTTTCCATGGTTTTAACTTGTGTGACAACACAAGGACCAGCCTCTATCACCGTGCATGGTAGGTTTTTCCCAGAGGCATCAAAGATACTGGTCATACCAATTTTCTTTCCAATTAAACCAGACATTTCTTTTTACTTTTTAAACCTTTTTTACTTTTTGTTTTTTTCTGTATCCGTCACGGATTCGTCAGACTTTGATTTCCACTTCCACGCCGCTGGGCAGTTCCAGCTTCATCAGCGCATCGATGGTTTTGGCAGTGGTGCCGTAAATATCCAGCAGCCGCTTGTAGGAAGACAATTCGAACTGTTCCCTTGATTTCTTGTTCACAAACGTGGAACGGTTCACCGTGAAAATCTTCTTCTGCGTCGGCAGCGGAATAGGGCCTACGACAACGACCTTGTCGTCTCTGACCGCATTGACGGTCTTTACGATCTTTTCGGCGGACTTGTCCACCAGACTGTGATCGTAGGATTTCAACTTGATTCTGATTCTTTGACTCACGTTTTTAAAATATTTTATGGATTAAAATTTGAATTTCCGGTTATTGAGCATTTCATCGACTTTGGCGGCAGGCATTTCCTCATAATGGTCAAATTCCATGGAAACGGTGCCCCTGCCCGATGTCAGGGTGCGCAAGGTGGTGATGTAGCCGAACATCTCCGCCATGGGCACAAAGGCACGGATAATCTGTCCGTCAAAGCAGACATCCACTCCCTGGATCATGGCGCGGCGGCGGTTCAAATCACTGGAGACGCCACCGACGCACTCGTCGGGAATGTCCACTTCCACATGCATTACAGGCTCCAGCAAAGTGGGGGAAGCCTCTTTCGCTGCAGCGCGGAAACCTTTGGAAGCGCAAATTTCAAAAGCGTTGGCATCGGAATCCACCGGATGGAAGGATCCGTCCAACACACGCACCCGGGCGTTAATCAGGGCATTGCCCAGCAACGGGCCGGTAGTCATGGCTTTTTCAAAGCCTTTCTGAATGGCAGGCATGAACTCCTTAGGGATGTTGCCGCCCTTGACTTCATTGATGAACACAAGCCCTTTCGTCTGGCCGTCCGCAGGCGAAAGCTCGAATTCCACATCGGCGAACTGCCCTTTGCCGCCCGACTGTTTTTTGTGCACCTCGCGGTGATGCACCGTGGTGCAGATAGCTTCACGGTAAGAGACCACCGGATTGCCGGAGTTGCAGACGACGCCGAACTCGCGGCGGAGACGGTCGAGCAGGATTTCCAGATGAAGCTCTCCCATGCCGCTGATCAGCGTTTGTCCGGACTCCTCGTCCACCCTTACCTTGAAGGTGGGGTCCTCTTCCGAAAGCTTCTGAAGGGAATCCTCCAGCTTGTCCATGTCATCCTGGGTTTTGGGCTCCACGGCGATGGAGATGACAGGTTCCGGAAAATCCATGGATTCAAGGGCTATCGGATGTTTTTCGTCACAAATGGTGGTGCCTGTCGGGGCTTTTTTCAAACCGACGGCCACCGCAATATTGCCGGCGGAAACACGCTCCAACGGCAGCTGTTTGTTGGCATGCATCTCGAACAGACGGGAGATGCGCTCCCGCTTGCCGGTATAGACGTTATAGACTGTGTCACCGGCGTTGACGCTGCCCGAATACACACGGAAGAAAGCGACTTTGCCGACGAAAGGGTCCGTGGCGATTTTGAACACCAGGGCGGAGAAAGGCTCCGTCTCGCTGGGATGGCGTTCCTCCTGGGTCTGGGTTTCCGGATGCGTTCCGATGATGGCGGGTTTGTCCTCCGGGCTGGGCAGGTACAGGGTAATGGCGTCCAGCAAGAGCTGCACGCCTTTGTTTTTGAAAGAGGATCCGCACAAAACCGGCGTGATTTTCTGTTCGATGGTGGCTTTGCGCACAGCCGCTTCGATTTCCTCCACCGTAATGCTGTCCGGATTCTCCATGAACTTGTTGAGGAGCTCTTCGCTCTCCTCCGCCACACCTTCCACCAAAGCGGTACGGTAGCGGTTCACCTCCTCCAGCATATCTTCCGGAATCTCCACCTCATTGTAGATGGCGCCCTGGGAAGCTTCGTCCCAGGCAAAGGCTTTGTTGTTCACCAGATCCACTATGCCTGCAAAACCTTCTTCCGAACCAATGGGAAGCTGCAGGGGGACAGGGTTGGCGCCCAGCTTGGATTTGATCTGGTCCACCACTGCAAAGAAATTGGCGCCGGTACGGTCCATCTTGTTGACGAATGCCAGAGTCGGGACTTTGTATTTCTTGGCCTGACGCCAGACGGTCTCGGTCTGGGGCTGCACGCCGCCGACCGCGCAGAAGACGGCAACTGCGCCGTCGAGCACGCGGAGGGA
>DBVK01000133.1:3071-5725 GCA_002308135.1 Bacteroidales bacterium UBA1266 | reverse complement strand
TGCTTGCGCGGTTGAAAAAAACGAAGGGAGAGGCTTGCGCTGCACGGGGGAAAAGCTTACTTTTGTATCCTGCCGGAAGGATTGGGGCTGGGAAGGGCGAACTTTTTCGCCAGATTTGCGTAGAAGCTTAGAAATGCGGAAATATTTTCAACCTAAAATGTCTTTTGGTGTTGTAAAAAAATATATCTTTGCACCTTAAATAATGCAAACTGTTGCACAGATGATAAAAAGATTAGGGATATTATTAACCATCGGTATGTCAGTGTTATGCGGAATGCGTACCGTGTATGCCCAAGACGTGCACTTTTCTCAGTTCTATGCGAATCCCCTGTACATGAATCCGGCTTTCGCCGGCTCCCGCATCTGTCCTCGCATCATCACCAATTTCAGGGAACAATGGCCCAGTGTATCAGGTGATTTTATGTCTTATTCCGCTTCGTTTGACCAGCATTTTGAAGCATTGTCCGGCGGTGTCGGTGTCCTTTTCCTTGGTGACCAGGCTGCCATGGGTACGGTCAGGACCAATGCATTCAGTCTCATATATTCCTACAAACTGGATATTACCCAGAAGGTGGCCATGCGTATGGCTTTGCAGGGGACTTTCCAGCAGAAGACCCTGGATTGGACCAAGCTGACCTTTGGCGATATGATCGATCCCAAATTCGGTTTTGTCTATGACACTAAAGAGGAAGTCAAGTATTTGAGCAAAGGTTTGCTGGATTTCTCCCTGGGTATGGTGGTTTATTCCGACAAGTATTACGGGGGAGTGGCATTGAACCATTTCACCCAGCCGAAGGAAGGCTTCCTGGTGGAAACGGACGGCAGCATGTCCAACCTTCCTATGAAAATCACGGCCCACGGTGGAGCGGTTTTCAATATCAAGCAGACCTCCAAGATGCACAATTCTTTTGGGGACATGTCCCTGTCTCCGAACCTGGTGTTCCAGTACCAAGCCAAAATGTCCAATGGCGCGGCCTACACCACCTTGAACATGGGCACCTATTTCAAGGCCTACCCCTTGACGGTGGGAGCCTGGTACCGCATGGGATTCGAGAATCCTGACGCTGTTATCCTGCTGTTCGGCATGGAGTATGAGAATGTGAAACTGGGATATTCCTACGACATGACCATCAGCAAATTCACGGAAACGGGCGGTGCGCACGAAGTGTCACTGCAAATCCAGCTTCCCTGCATGGAGAAGACAGCCCGTATCCGTCCGATCAAGTGCCCGTCCTTTTAGTATGAACTGAAACAAACAGACAATTAATTCAAAAACGATAAGAATATGAAGCCACAGAGAACAATCATCACAGTAGTCGCCTTGCTGGGCGCGCTCGTTTTCACCGGTTGCAAAAAAGAGTACTCCAAAACAACCGGGTGGGCGTACAATTATGCAAAGAACGGCGGTTTCGAAGTCAGGCCGTACCAGGAACAGGTTACGGGACCGGGCTTGGTGTTTATTGAAGGCGGTCGTTTCGACATGGGCCGTGTGGAAGAGGATGTCATGAAGGACTGGAACAATGTGCCCCGTACCGTGACGGTGTCCTCCTTCTATATGGACGAAACGGAAGTGCGCAATCTCGATTACCTGGAATACCTGTTCTGGTTGAATCGGGTGTTTGTTCCCGCTGATTTCGTGTCCGTATACAACAATGCGCTTCCCGACACCACCGTATGGCGTGAGCGTCTCTCCTATAACGAACCTTATGTGGAGGGTTATCTGCGCTATCCGGATTTCCGTGAATTCCCAGTCGTGGGCGTTTCCTGGACACAGGCCATGAACTACTGCACCTGGCGTACCGACCGTGTGAACGAGCAGATCCTGATCGATGCCGGTCTGATCAATATGACCAACGAGCCGACAGCGGAAGGCTATTTCAGTACGGAAGCCTATCTTTCCTATGCGGACTATGAGCAGAACAGCGACAAGCGTCTCCAATATATCGCCACGGGTGAGGAACGCAATGCCCGTATGGAAGACGGTATTCTGCTGCCGCGCTACCGCCTCCCGACCGAAGCCGAGTGGGAGTATGCTGCACTGGCCGAGATAGGCAACACCTTGGACGAGCGTGTGCTGGACAGGAGAAATTATCCTTGGAACGGAAAAGTCACCCGTACGGATGACAAGAAATACTATGGTGATTTTGTCGCTAACACCCGTAGGGGGCGTGGAGACTATATGGGTGTGGCCGGTCATTTGAACGATGCCGCCGAATACACCAACAATGTGTATTCCTACTGGCCCAACGATTATGGCTTGTATAACATGGGCGGCAATGTGGCCGAATGGGTTCTGGATGTGTACCGTCAGATGACCAGCGAGGATGTTTCCGAACTCAACCCCTTCCGCGGCAATGTGTATATGACCAAGAAAGTGGATGACGAAGGTGCGATTGAAGAAAGGGATTCCGTGGGTAATGTCCCCATGGTGCCGGTTTCCGATTTCAAAAACGACCGTCGCAGGAACTACCGCTCGGCGGACAACCGCAACTACCTGGACGGTGACTGGGCTTCCAGCCTGGATCCGGAGCAATGGAAGAACAAACCCAGCGAAGAGTCCACCAATGCCATGTATGACAAATCCAATTATCCTGCGGGAACCTATTCCCTGGTCAGTGACAATGCCAGGGTGTACAAAGGTGGCGACTGGCAGC
>DBVK01000133.1:2593-3032 GCA_002308135.1 Bacteroidales bacterium UBA1266 | reverse complement strand
TTGGCTTCCGTTGCGCCATGTCCCGCATGGGCACGTCAACCAAAAAGAAATAGTCCATCATCGGATCATCAATACAGAAAGCCCCAAGTTTTTGGGGCTTTTTTTGAATAGAAAGGAGCGCAATCATGCAAATCAATGAACTGTATAGCCTTTACCTTCAGCATCCGGAAGTCTGCACCGACACCCGTCAGCTTCGGGAGGGCGTTTTTTTCTTCGCCTTGAAAGGCGAGCGTTTTGACGGTAATGCCTTCGCGGCGGAGGCATTGTCCAAGGGTGCGGCATACGCCGTGGTGGACGATGCCCGTTATGCGACGGATTCCCGCTGCATTCTGGTGGACAATGTGCTGCAAACCTTGCAGGAACTGGCCCATCACCATCGCATGCAGTGGCGTATCCCCGTAGTGGGCATCACCGGAACCAACGGGAAAACCACGACCAA
>DBVK01000133.1:0-2551 GCA_002308135.1 Bacteroidales bacterium UBA1266 | reverse complement strand
GGCAACCTGAACAACCATATCGGGGTGCCGCTGACACTCTTGTCTGTCACTCCCGATACGGAAATCGCCGTAGTGGAGATGGGCGCCAACCATCCGGGGGAAATTGCGGACTTGTGCGCCATTGCGGATCCTGATTTCGGTCTGATAACCAATGTGGGGGTCGCCCATTTGGAGGGATTTGGCAGCAGGGAGGAGATTTTCCGGACAAAAACCGCTTTGTATGAATCCGTTGCGGCACGAAAAGGCATACTTTTCGTTTCTGCGGATGACCGCCTGCTCATGGAGAAGGCGGCGGCCATGGCCAATATACCGGACATCCCGTCGCTGATGCCTTGGTGCCTTGACCACGGTTTCGGCCCTGACTGGCAAGCCAGCGGACTGTCCGTATATGCATACGGTCAGTCGGAGGAAGCGCAGTGCTCGGGTCGTCCGGATTCCGACGGTTTGTATTTGCGCTTCACATGGAAGTGCGAGGAAGGCGAATGGCCGGTCCAGACGCAATTGGTGGGAGGGTATAATTTTTACAACGCCATGGCCGCCTGTGCGGTAGGAAGTTTCTTCAAGGTGCCTCCTGCGGAATGTACGGCCGCATTGGAGGCGTATTGCCCTTCAAACAGCCGTTCCCAGATCCTGGAACGTCAGGGCATACACATCGTGCTGGATGCCTATAACGCCAATCCATCCAGCATGGAGCAGGCTTTGCGCAATTTCGCCCGTATCCCTTCCGAACGGAAAATGCTTGTGCTGGGGGAAATGCGGGAGCTGGGCTCCTACAGCTGTAAAGAGCATGCGCGTATGGTACGGCTGATGGAAGAGCTTGGTTTGAAGGACGTTTTTCTGTTCGGTTCCGAATTCGCAAAGGCGGGTGCAGCGGTTTTCGATTCCATGGATGCTTTGAAGCAAGCGCTTTCCGCACGGATTGCGGAATGCCCGCCCGCATACATTTTAATTAAAGGCTCGCGGGCTTGCCGCATGGAGCAGGTGCTGGAGGTCTTATGAGCGCACCCGAATACACTGTGCTGGGTCTGATGTCCGGCACTTCCCTGGACGGTTTGGATATCGCCTGCTGCCGTTTCACAGCAACGGAAGCGGGCTGGCGCTATGTTCTGGAGGCTGCGGAAACCGTTCCTTATCCCGCAGCGTGGGAAATGCGCCTGCGCGGCCTGATGCGGTGCAATGGGGAAGAAGTGGCAGCGGCACATGCCGATTACGGGCATTATCTGGGCCGTTGTGTAAAAGCTTTTATCGGCCGTCATGCCTTGACGCCTTGTTTGGTGGCTTCGCACGGGCATACGGTGTTTCACCAGCCGGCTAAGGGCTTTACGCTCCAAATTGGCGACGGTGGCGCTGTGGCGGCGGAGTGCGGACTGCCGGTGGTCAGCGATTTCCGGGTGACGGATGTGGCCTTGGGCGGACAGGGAGCCCCCTTGGTACCCATAGGGGACGAGCTGCTATTCCCGGCTTACGATGCCTGCTTGAACATAGGGGGGATATGCAATCTCTCTTTCCGTTACCAGGGAAGGCGCGTGGCTTTTGACATTGCTCCCGCCAATCAGGTGTTCAACCGTTTGGCAGCGGCCGTAGGGAAGCCTTTTGACCGTGACGGCCGCATAGCCTCCCAAGGGCAGGTGGATGATACGCTCCTGGCAGCTCTCAACGCTTTGTCGTATTATGCCGCGCCTTTCCCAAAATCTTTGGGGCAGGAGTGGGTGGATGCCGTTTTGTACCCTTTGGTGGAGAAGGCGGTGCTTTCTATGTCGGATAAAATGGCTACGGTATTGGAACACACCGCTTTCCAAATAGCCGCTGTATTGCGGGAGCATTCTCTCTGCAGTCTGCTGCTAACGGGCGGCGGGGCGAAGAACAGTTTTTTGCGGCAAAGGATACAGGCTTTAGCTCCGTGCACCCAACAGATTCTTCCTCCAGTGGAAGTTATTGACTATAAAGAGGCGTTGATTTTTGCCTTTTTAGGTTTGCTGCGCTACCTTGGCCTGCCCAATTGCTTGAGCAGCGTAACCGGCGCCTCGCGCGACAGCTGCTGCGGAGCCTTGTGGGAGGGGGGTATTTGTTGATTTGTTGATTTGTCAAGACATTTATTTGTGAAGTTGTTTATTTATTGATTGTACGGGGATACGTATCGGTTTATTGTTTACCTTTGCATTCAGAATACCGTATTGCACGCCGAGATTGGTGTTACTCTGATTGAAATAACAGAGGGATGGACAAATGAATCGCAAGGAAATGGTAAAAAAGCGGGAGAGGTAATCCCTTTGATTGCAGGAGATTATGGCGATTTTGTGATATGCAATCAGCTGGACACGAATAATCTGATGTAACAGGCCAAAGCATTTGTTGCACAAATATTGATAAACAGGTAACATTAACCAACGTAAAACCACAAGAAGAAAAAGGAACTCACAGCCGAAGAGAAGGAATACCGTTCCAAACGTCGCGAGGTTCAAGAAAAATTGATGAAGTTCGCCACACGAATACCCATTTTTATGTACCTTACGGATTACCGTGAAGAAAGTCTTGAGGATGTCATCCGCAA
>DBVK01000076.1:18582-18793 GCA_002308135.1 Bacteroidales bacterium UBA1266 | reverse complement strand
CGGCGGATGGAACCATTGCCTTTGTGCACGCTATAGGCCAGCTTGGCCGTGTGCGCGATAAATTCCGGACTGTATTTGGGGGATTCCCCGTAGACCAGAATCAGCCGCTTCTGACCGTCTTCCTGCAAGGCCTCGATATTGCGCACGAACTCCGCATCCGTCAGGGTGGTGCGCACCTGATCCTTGTTGGAGGAGCGGAAACCGCAGTATT
>DBVK01000076.1:13044-18524 GCA_002308135.1 Bacteroidales bacterium UBA1266 | reverse complement strand
TAGATACGGCGTTTCAGCTCGCGGGCGCCTTCCTTGATAGCCTCCACCAGCCTGGGATCCGTCGTATTGATCAGCACCGCGGTCTCCTCCATGGTCAGCCGCTGCTTGTCCAGCGACTTGCGGATGATGGCGCGCACTTTTTCCTCCGTGCTTTCGGTATGATTAATGTAATCCCAAATCTCTTGGGAATCAATGAAAGGTTTCCCGACTTCGTCAGGAATACGGCATTTTTCAGGATTGAATTTCATTACGCTATGTTTTTTGATGTTATTTCCTTATGCTACGTTGTCTTCGACACGAATGTCCTGGCCTCAACCCCATTGATTTTACCCAACGTACCGGAAAGCGTATTGATTTGGTTCATGTCCCCCTCCACAATCAGGGAGATGACTGCGATGGAACGGTCCCGGAACGGAAGTCCCTGCCGCGCCACAATAATGTCCGCATACCGGGAGAGAATCCCGTTCAGCTGCGCCGTCACCGAACGGTCCGCAACCAGTATGCTTATGGTTCCTATTCGCTTTTCCATCAGAGGCTCTTTTGGATCAGGTCATGTTGAAAAACGCCGCAAAAGTAGTCAAAAAAACAAAAACCGCTGCACCGGCAGCCCTGTTTTTTTTACCGCTCCCATGCGCGAAAAAAAGGGAGGGTTTTATGGAANNCTGCCTCTCCGTCAGCCCACCACCGGGGCAGTGGCGCCGCTTTCAGCATTTTTTGCACAACCTCATTGCCCCCTGTGATTTCACATAAATAAACAGGCCACCCGAAGGCGGCCTGTCCAATGTGATGAAAGATGCAAGGTCTTTATTTCACCACATTTAGCTTTCGTATCTGCCTGTTGCCTTTGTACTCCATGGCATAATAGTAGATGCCTGCAACCAGCTCTGACACCCGCACCTCACAATGGTTGGCGCCGGCTGACGATTCTATGGTCTCCCTGTACAGCACCCTGCCGTTCACATCCATGACACTCAGCACCACACGGCCGGCCTCCGGGATACGGTACGGTATGCTCGTTTCTTCCGTTGCAGGATTGGGGATATTCTGACCCATTTCCCAAGCATCCGCGTAATGGCCGGTGACACCGGTAACGTTGCGCCTGCATCGGAAACGCACGGTCAGTGTGTCATTGCCCGCATCAATCTCATCCGGCCAGCGGTCCACATAGGCGCGAAGGAAGTAGTAGCCGTCATAGTCCGGCACCGCATAGCGTAGCGTGAACACATGATTCACCGTGTCACCGCTGCGGATATAGCCGACACATTCGGAAATCCTGTCTTTGGTTCCCCAAGCGGAATCCATAACCTCCACATGCAGTATCACAGACTGTACATCCGCGTTGCCCGTATTGGACACGCGAATTGCAGGAGACACACGCTCTCTTCCCAAGTCGGTCGCAGGTTCCGCGATGGAGAGCACCCTCAGGTCCACCGTGTCGGGCACACCAATATTGCCCACTATGTTCAGCACGTTGTCGGAGGCATCCGCGTCACACGGAAGAGAAACGGTCACCTCCAGGAAATAGAACGGCTGGTCTTTCGTGCCGGTCGGAACCACATAGGGAAGGCTCATCGCATGAAGCAGGCTATCGCCCGCACCCAGACGTATGGTCACCGTGTCGCTCACCACCTCCTCGCCGTCCAGCTCCATGGTGACAGCAAACCTGTCAACTGCCATGTTGCTTTTGTTATTCACCAGCACACTCACCCACACCGTATCACCTGCCAGTTTCGACAGCTGTTCGTCAATGCCAATGATACTGTCCAGGGCGATGTCCTGGTACACATACAAAGCGGAGTCTCTGATAGTGTCGTTCTGCGCGTTGTCATCCTGTGACTGCATGTAAATGTTAAAGTAATAGTTTCCGTTGGCGCGCAAATCCATGTTTCCCAGCGTAATGGTGTCGCTTTCATAGCCACTTAAGCGTTTGTTATACACATAGCTGAAACGCTGCGTGGCGGCACCCGTCACCTCCGCACAGACAGTGTCGCTGCTGTAGGCGAAAGGCAGCGCGCTCTGGTTACTGACCACTGCCCGCAAAGGCACGGCGTCATTTCCGCAAGCGGTGAGAGCGCTGAAATCTACAGGCACCATGCTCAAGGCAGCGTCCGCATCCGCCGCGATGCGGATACGGTCTATACGCTGGTTCGCACCGCCGAAGCTGATGGCCTGGAACACTATGCTCAGGCAGGACGCGTTGGTGAAACGGCTCAGATCAATGTCATACTGCTGCCAGCCGCTGACCGCAGCCAATGATGTGATGCGTCCTATTTCCGTATAGCTGGCACCGCCGTCCGGGCTAGCCAGCACCAACATCAAGTCGCGCTTGCTGTTGGTGGCGTCATGCGCATACCAGAAACTCAAGGTCGGGTTCAGATAGCCCTGAAGGTCGACACCGTTGAACACCGCGTTGGCTGTGGCACCCGAATGACCGTATCCGGAAAACTCCAATCTTCCCGTACCGAAAACCGGATTGACCGACGGATGCAATCCGGTATCCCGCACCACCTGCCAACCGTCGCAGCCCCAATAGGCACCTTTGATGAAGGCATCCGGCTCTGTACTGAAATCCGCATCGTAAGGGACATCCACACGGGAGACTTTATACACCATACTAAGCGTATCATCTACTGGAACGCTGTCCGCTGCACAAACTATCGTGGCGGTTAACGTAAGCCTTCCGCACGCCAGTGTCGGCAACATACCCATCTCAAAATTCCTTTGCTCCATGTGCTTCAACGACCCAGCTGTAACCAAAGTGTCCCAATGCAGTGTGACGGCGCCGGTTATATCCAGACTGATGCGCAATGCAGAGGAATCGAAATAAGCCGTTTTATATCCCACGTTGCTTACGATTAAAGAAACAGGAACACTATCCGGCACACATTCCGCACCAGAGACCGGTTTTGGGGAGGAAAAAGCGATTGCCCGCAAGTTCACTGACTCGTTCCCACGGACACCATACGCCCCAATAGAGGTGGTATCCCGTCGCACATAGCCGTCTATGTCATACAGGACCTCTGGTAATGAGGGGCAGTATAGCGAATCATAATCACTTAACGCCAAGCTTATGGCAGTGTCAATAAAGCAGGGGCGTACCGACACACTGAACGAATCCTGTTGGGTGACAGCCTGCAAACTGCCTATTGTAGCATGTGAGTTATTCCCCATATTCTGAGTGTAGGCTATATAGGGATTTGAATACAGGTTATTATAGAATCGTTTGGTGTAATTGCAACCGTAATTTACGGGCCTGGGCATTTGAGGAGCCAACAATGAAGTCGTTACAATGTACAAGGGATAACTCTCCGTATTCCCCTCCGAAACAATCAGGTTGCGCGTAATCCGGTTGTTCTGGTTTGTACCTATAGTCGCAAACTGCACACCCGTCCAAATCCCGTAGGCGTGTCCGTTCCGGGATTTTACCAGCAGACTGTTGTGATGCATGTCAAGCGTACTTTGAATCAGGAGCGCGTAAATACCTTCAGCATCTCCGCCACTGCTAACCCTGATATCATTGTTTATGATCAATTTGACTGTCCCCACATTGTTCAACGGGCCAGCCAAATAAATGCCACACGCTCTCCCAGAAACATTTTCTATCAGCAGGCGGTTGCCTTCCACCCGGTCAAAATAACCTGTTCCCGGCAAATACATTCCGTAAACCACTTCCGGATTCCTCTCATTTTTTCCAAGATGAATGGTATTGAAACTTATGCTAGAACTCCTCCAATTACCATTAAACTTTATCCCGCAATTGAAAGAGCCTTTCATCTCATTGCTGTCTATCACAATGTCCACATCATTAGAAGCAGCGGCTCCTATCCCCCCTATGTTTATACTGGAATAGCCTCCCAAAAGAAGATTGGAAACAAGCTTTATTTTTACGGCGTTTCCATTAATATAGCGAAAAGCCGCATTATACGCGGTTGTGGCTGTAGAAGCACGCATGCGGCATTCCCTGAACGTCACATCGGCACAGGCGCCATCCATACACACCCCTTCGACTCCTTCAAGCGTATCTCCGAAAACCAGTCCACGAAATACCATGTGGGACACATTCCTTAAAACCAAGCCATATTGGGAGTTAAATTCCACTGTTCCACTGTCTGCCATAAAAGACACACGGTTTACGGTGTCACTTCCCGGCACCTTTCCGGAAAGATCCAAGGTGCCGTACACGCCCGGACGGAACCGTATGGACACCGGACCGCTGATCCCGCAACGGTATAAGGCATCTTTCATGAATTCCAGTGTGTGAAAATCAGCCTGCTGCCCACCCACCGTATAGCTGCCGGCGGCAAGCGGACCACTGCACAGGAAAACCGAAAGGGAGACAGTATCATTGGCTGAAACGGTATCCACACCTTGATTAGGATTGCACACATAGGCGACAAGGGAGTTGGCAAACGGTTGACCATTAAAGGAGCCCAAAGGCACCACCGCACTTTCCCCACAAGCCAATCGCCCCTTCCATTGCACAGGTGTCTGCACCACCCCATTGGCCATCCAATGGATTGAGGCGGAAGTCAATGTATCCGATCCGCAATTGTTGAGGGTAACGGATACAGCGGTATTCCCCAATTGAACCGAAGTCTGCGCAAAATCCCTCAAGGCGGCGTCCAAGGTTACAACATCCATTTCATAGGCCCCCATGACCGTACAGACAGCATCACGGGGATGGTTATTAATATCCGTATGAACTCCGGCCAATCGGGGCATGAAAACCGGCGACCCGCTCTGGATGGAAAGATCCTGGAGAAGATTCCTGAAATAAACAATGGCGCTGACACTATGGGCATCTGTGCCATTAACCGTCCGTAGCTGGGCAAGCGTGCTGCAAACCGTATTATCGCCTATATGAGCCACTGTGTTCCCGCCGTAATAGTTGTTGTAATCCGTCACATATATTCCCGTATCTTTCAAATAAATCGGACACTGGTCGATTTTTTCCACAACAAACAAGTTGCCGATTATCCTGCTGCTTTGAAAATCATAATAGTTGTTCCCATAAAAGGCGTATCCGTCATCCGTACCGGTTCTATAAATGGTATTGTGCAGAAAATCCACAGGAGTATCAAACGCCATCACACCACTGGATTCAATGCCATTGGAGTGCAGCCGAACCGCATTATTAGCCACAAAGCAGCGTCCGCCATCACTCCTCCTGCATTTTATCAGATGAATACCGCCATTTCCGGTGGCATGCACACGATTCCCTGCCAGACTGTCAACGGAACAGGATGCCAGATAAATACCTTGAAAATTGTCACTTCCCTCCCGTCTGGAGCAAACATAATTGTGCGACAAACTGTTGATTACCGCATCCTCTATATTCACACCAGAGGTGTATTGTCCGGTAAACTCGTTGCTGTCAATGGTCAGCTGATTCTTCACCCCCTGTGACGCAACATACAACAAACCGTGTCCTCCGCCATGAACACGATTGCCAACCATGCAAAGATTTACTGGATTAGTGG
>DBVK01000076.1:3532-13039 GCA_002308135.1 Bacteroidales bacterium UBA1266 | reverse complement strand
ACTGTCCCCTATGAAGTTATTATGCAACAGACGGACATTCTGCACTCCGCCCAATAACGCCACATAGCTGTTTGCCACTGTATATTGCATTGTCAAGTGTTCCACTGTCACATTCCGGTTTTGTGAACCAAGGGTAAGTACCGGACCCGCTGAAGAAATACGCACACTGTCCCTGTTTTTTGCCGCGGAAGTAACAGTCAGATGGTGTTTTCCCATTGCCCATCCGATTTCAGACAAATCCAAAGCGCCATTGTACTCCCCGCTCTCAAAGGCAAAGGTCACATCACCGGAAACGCCGCAATCATCCATAAGACGGAACAACGAATCCCGCAGCTGGTCGTAAGTGAAATCCGCTTGCGGGGAATTGCCTATCAGATACCTCCCTGCTATAGCGTGTCCGCATATTCTCCGCACTTCCGCCAAGGTGTCATTCCATACATTGGTATCCCCCTCCATGCGCACCACAGCTGTAAAGGAGTGCAAACCCTCGTCCAGTTTGAATGCACCCAAAAGTACAGTATCCCTTTGCTGAAAATAAAGCGGCTTCGCAGGCAAGTAACGGATTTGCGGATAGTTCACACTGTCTATCCAAAGCGTAAACATTGCGGAATCAATGGGTTTGTACCCTCTATTCTCCACAACCGCATACAGCGGTGATGCTGTGGCTGACGTGAAGGAAGACCATCCCTCAAAGGCAATCAGAGCCGCATCCGTTGAGTCATTCTCCAAATGATAACAGCCCCTGACCGTTCCGAGTGCAGGTCGGTTTTTCCCATCAATATCTTCCAAAACACCCGGATAAACCGGACAAATATAATTTGCCGAAATATCCGGATACAGCCCGTTTTCCACTTTCCAGTTCGGATTTGCCACCGTTGAATGCCGGTCATTCAAACTGTCCGCATGATAAAGCATGCTGAATTCGGGGACAAGCGTTCCGTTCACATTAAGCAAAACGCCTGACGGAGCATAATAATAATAGGTGTTGTAATCGCGAATAACAGAAGAAGGTATCGCCGAGCCAATGATCGAAACAAACGAATAGCCGCCAACCGTACTGAAAATATTATTGCATGCAACGGAAGGGAACACATCATGTATCACAGAGCCACAGGCATTGATCGCGTTCATGGATGAGCAGTGCACCGCATTGTGCACCATTTCCACTTTCCCGCACTGCCTATCTATCTCTATGCCGACTTGTGGGCCAGTCCCTTGCAAAATAATTTCATTATTGCATAACATTGCCGGATAGGTGTTGGTATCACCCATTTCACGTGACGAGCCGCCTAAAAGAAAACCCCAAAGCCTCCATTCGCCATTCAGCCGTATCCTGTTCCCCTCCATATGCCGGAAAGCGGACAAATAGCTCTGAACAGCATAATAATTAGTCAGCACCGAATCACATACCACCGTATTATGGGAAAAACTCCGGTAGTTTCCATACCCGTCAACCAGAACTCCATGTCTAAAGGCATTCTGGAGCTGGTTGCTGTCAACCACCACTCCCGCGCCTTTACCTATGTCATTGAATCCTTGGCATGCATTGAACAGCATTATATTGGCATAGCCGCCTGCTATCCTGTTCCCAATCAGCCGCACTCCATCCAACAGTGAGTTTCTGCTGTCTTCACCGTCATAATATACCGCACAATATACGCCCCTGTTTGCCACGCTAGCAGATATGGCACATCCTCGAATGGTGAGGTTCCGTATCCTGCCATACATTTCTATTCCCTTTTTTTCTCCGGAAAAGGTCAGGTTTTCAAAAATCAGATGGGATGTTTCCTCCAAGGTAACGGATACACCGTCCTCCCTCGGAGCGAACACCACACTGTCGCACAGTCCTGCCGCACTCCTGAAAGTAATCGTATGCTGCGCACTGCTTCCATAAATACTATCCTTCAATGTAAAACCGGGATACGTTCCGTTGGCAATGCGGAATTCCACCGGTCCGCGGACGCCGCAGCTCTTTAAAACCTTCAACACATCATGCACATCCTTAAAATCGGACAGCGAATCCCCTACCGAATACACACCCGACAAGGCTGTACCGCAAGCATTCACATGCATACTGATCGTATCATTCTCCGTACGGACGTCCTCCTTCCCATTAGGATTGGAACAGTAGACAGCAAACCGGTTGTCTGACGCATTCAAACGAATGGAAGAAATTGTTACAGTATCCTTCTCCATAGGAAGCAAACGTCCTCTCCACACATAGGGAGCGCTTGCCACGCCATTGAGCTGGAATGCGACATCCGCTGAAGTAACGGTGTCCTGGCCCACATTCTGCAACACAATCCGCACCGGAATGGAGTCATGGGTGGAAAGCCCGAATTCACGAGGTGAGAGAACATCCAACACAGACAAATCCGTTTTTTTGTCAAAAGACTTATGCCATGCACCCATAACAGTGAATGGGCCGCTCCGAAGACCATTAATGGCAGTGAGCGAAATGGAGTCCAACGGACACGCCAAATTGCCACGCCACACAAAATCAAGAGAAGCACTACTGTCTTTGAATTGGGGACGGTAATACACATCATGCACCGCACTCGGAACACGTCGCACGAACTCCTTCATGTCCGATACAGGCNNGGCTCACATAAGCCACCCAACGCGTTCCCCACCAGCAGTTGTAATCTATGTCCGAATTGCTGATGCCTCCGCTACTGCCATAGAAAGGATATGCCGACTTCCCATAGGTAACGGTAATATTATTCCGGAACACACCGGCATAGGCATTCGTAGTCGGGAGATAATAGATACCATAAAGCATACCATCCCCATACACCAGCGTACTGTTGTGAAGCACATGGGCGCCTGTGTTTCTGTTGAATAAGATTCCAACCGTTTCGTTACCGCCACCTTCTATAACAATCTCATTCCCACATATAACGGATGCTGAGTCCAACAGGTCAACATAAAAACCATACTGATTTGCAGACGTGTAGCGCATACGAACCACATTGGCTTCCACCCTACAAGTGTCAATCCCGCTGAATAAAGCCGCATAATAGGCCGGTGACTCAATAGCGCTCAAAAAATTATGTGCAAAACGCACATTCCGCATATTTTGAAAATACGCGTTGTTTCCTTCACTTTCGATAAATTGATTACTGTCGCAAACAATATCTTCGCTGCCATTTACCACACCATAACAATATAATCCGTAATACCCGTTTAGCAAACTGTTCCCTATAAAGCGTATGTGTTCTGATTCAGAAATTGTAACAAGCGGTATGCCACTGTTTTTCCCACACATCATCTTACAATGGCAAATCGCTATCTGATCACATCGGCTCAACATAAAAACCGGCACGACAGTATCTTCGTCACCAAAACTCAAGTGTTTGAAAATTACGTTATTAATCGCCAAATTCACTATCCAAAAATCATCTCCCCCGGAAAGAATACGTACGCTGTCCGCATTCTCCGCCATGGAAGTGAAACACAATTGATGCGTTCCGATAACGGGGACGTATTTTTCTCCCAAAATGATGTTTTCCCTATAAACACCCGAAGCCAGCCGGAACTCCACATCACCGTCCATCCCGCAGGTGAAAAGCTTGAACAATGCCTCCCGCACAGAACCGAAATCATGTGTCCCACCAATACCTATGGTATATTTGCCATGCAACGCGCTGTCGCAACCATAAGCGAACACGCTCAATGTGTCATCGGCTGTTATCGGANNCCGCCATGTTGTTCGGCATACTTACCCAAGCCATTATGGTATCGTATTTCCCTGAAGATTGCATATAATATCCTAAGGTAAGCGTATCGTTAAAATCACTAGGCAGGTTTCCCCTCCATGTTCGGGGAGTTTGCACATCACCGTTCACACTCCACCCAACTTGAAGCGAAGTCAGGTTGTTCAAGCCTTTGTTCTTCACATTGACAATCACTGGCTGCCGTCCGCTAAGTACAGCATCTTTCGGATTTTCCACCGCGTATAGGGCCGCTGCGTTGCTATCATATGAAACACTGGGCATTCTTAGCTGAAAAAAACCGTTATCCTTTGCCGTATTGCCAAGGGTATCCCTTCCTTGAATGAAATAGGAAATGTCCGTTCCGTAAAGATGCTGTGGGATAGTGGCTGTCCATAGGGAATCACCACCGTCCATTGGTGTCATTGCGATGGAATCCGAAGCGGTTACTTGATTATATGTGCTTGAATAGTGCAACCAGGGCCGCACTATAGGCGCCGCCGTACGGGTAGCCACTTTGGCGTTGATGCAAAACGGGCCTGTGGTGTTTTGCACAGGTTGATATACAGAAACAATCTCCACATCGGGAGAGGCCAAAAACATGGATTCGTGAGCGAACAGTTGAAAATCATCAACATACCATCCATCCGCAATAAAGGAATTGAAAAAACTTCCTTTCCTGATAATAAACTTGAAGCGAACAGTGCTGTAACTGGCGTAATTGCTCAGATCGAACACCTCCTCCATATACCATCCGGAAGCGGCCGTCGCAAAAGAGTCAGCAGCCTGCCATTCAGCATAATCATTGTGACTAAAAGTGAGCGCTTTCCTATAGCCCGGGCTTCGCCCCCTATAGGCATCGACTGGGATTGGTTTCCATTGGCTTCCCACTTGCCCCTCTTGAAACATCACCTGGCATTCATCCGCCGGATACACCTTGCAAATATGGTTGAATTTCAACATGACATATTTGTAATTGGTGCAATTGTAAAAAGGGGTCACCAGCTCCACAGAATCCCCTTCATTAAAGGGGACATAGGCGCGCATCGCATACTTGGCGCTTGTCGTAACACCGCTTGCACACTCCCATGTCGGCAATGTGGGGGTGGAAGCCGGAATAACGCTCCATCCCTGTGGCAGGGTTTTGGAAAAGGGCTCATTAGCAAGATAGGTGATTTGTGCCTGGAGCAGTGCGGGAAAAACCACAACTAACAAAACGGATAGTAACCGTCTCCTGAAAAGATAGCATTCTTTCATAGGAAATTGTTTTAATAAGCGCCGGCAGACACCTCACCGGAATAATCTGTTCACTTGCTGAAAAAAACATAAAAATAACGCGGGTGTCATTACCTTGCCTATCCCGCTTATCAGGCCTTCGCCTTGCCTTGCATCCGAGAATAGGCAATGCCGAGGCCCGCGCTGTATGCAACTGGACAGACACAGTTCCCTAGACTGCGCCCTCTGATCAAACCGTCTCATGAAACATTCCAGCCATGGCGTCGCCGATTGCCTTATCGTGCGGATGCATTATTGAAGTGGCGAAGTTCGATAAGCCGCAGATAAAACGTCAGTACAACGTCTTTTTATGCTGTCAAACACCATGCCCCCTTCAGGCCCCCGGATGTTTGACGCCACAAAAATAAATAAAATTTTAATACGAAACTGAAAAAAACAAAAAAAAATTACAACAAAAAAAATACCGGTGAATACGCATCCCTTCCAAAGCCTGGACAACAGACCACCGAAAAAGCAGCAGGGACCGATGCTCAAGCGCAGAGACAAACGGCATACTATAATTTCACTTGCGGAAAATAACGAGCTAAAAAAAATCGGGGAATGCAAATATCTTATTCTTATTTCTGCTATCTTTGCAGTTTATACACACATGCACAAACTTTTCGTTATGAAGAATTTTTACAGCCTTATTCTCCTGCTTCTCTTCGCCGGATCTTTATCGGCCCAGGTAGGACAAAAGACAGAAAAACAGCCGAAAAAGCCTGCTGAATCCACCGTTGTGAAAACCAAGCCGGAAAAAAAGCAGGCCGTTGCCGACACCAAGGCCCCCAAAGCCAAAACCACTGAAGCCAAGGCGGAAAAGCCGAAAACCGACAAAGCGAAACCCGCAGCGGAAAAACCGGCCAATGCCAAGACAACGGAGGCCAAGCCTGCCGACAAAAAAGAAGCCAAGCCTGCAAAAAAAGAGGCCGCCGGCGCAAAAACGGCGGACAGCAAGGCCGCTCCCGACAAAAAGGAATTTGTCCTCCCCACCGGCTATGACCGCGTGGGCAAACCGCACGAATTCAAGAAAGGCTGGTGCATGGTGGAACGCAACCACAAAATCGGCTTCACCAACCAAAGCGGCCAGGAAATCGTTCCCACCCGCTACGACAAAGTCGACCCCTTTGACGCCTACAAAAAAGGATGGGCCATGGTGCACCTGAACAAGCACATCGGCTTCATCAACGAGGAGGGCAAGGAAATCACCCCGCCCATGTACGACGAAGTCAAGCCTTTCGGCTCCTACCGCAAGGAATGGGCCATGGTGCTGATGAACGGGCGTCTCGGCTTCATCGACAAGAGCGGACGCGAAATCACCCCGCCCATTTACGATCACATCAATCCCTTCGGCTCCTACAAATCGGGCTGGGGCATGGTGACGCGCAAAGGGAAATTCGGCTTCATCGACGCCAGCGGAAAGGAGATTGTCCCCCCGAAATACGACCAGATTGACGAATTCGGAGGTTTCCGCAAGGAATGGGCAATGGTGCATGTCGGAGACAAAATCGGCTTTATCGACGCCAACGGGAAGGAAATCATCGCCCCCCTCTACGATGAGATAGAGCCGTTCGGCCCCTACCGCGCCGACTGGGCCGTTATCACCCTCAACAAGAAAATAGGCTTTGTCAACACCAAAGGCGTCATTGTCAAACCGCAATACGATGAAGTGGAGTTCTTCGGCGTGTACAAGGAGGACTGGGCGTTGGTCACCCTGAACGGGAAATACGGCTTTATCAATAGCCAAGGTGTTGAAATTGTGAAACCTGTCTACGACGAAATCGGCTTTTTCGATGCCGAGAAAACGGATCTCGCCCGGGTGGTGGAGAACGGAAACGAATACTTTATCAACAAGCACGGGAAAAAAGCCAAATTGAAAGATGAATAAAACAAAGACTCTGCTGGCATTGCTGGCCGCCGGCGCCATGCTGGCTTCCGCCGAACTGCCGGCCCAAACCGCAGCGGACTTCAACGACGAATGCACGACCATCACGGTGGGCAAAAAAGCCTCCGACGACGGTTCCGTCCGCACCTCCCATACCGATGACAGCCACCGCTCCCGCACCAACATCAGTGTGGTTCCGGCGCAGGACCACGCCAAAGGCGATTCCGTCACCATGATGTGGCGGCGATGGGCCAAGGCCGGCTCCACGCCCATGCCCTCCTATGTGGACATTCCCATAGGAAGCATTCCGCAAGTGGCGCACACCTACCAGTATTTCAACACGGCCTACCCCTGCCTGAACGAACACCAGCTGGCCATAGGCGAATCCACTATCGGAGGCCGCGCCTCGCTGAAATCCGACAGCGGCCTTATCGAATGCCAAACCCTGTGCATGCTGCTGATGCAGCGTTGCAGCACCGCCCGTGACGCCATACGCACCGCCGGGGAGCTGACAAAAAAATACGGCTGGCGCGATGCCGGTGAATGCCTGACCATCGCCGACCGCAACGAAGTCTGGCACTTGGAGATGTACGGCCCCGGAAAAGGCCGCAAAGGCTCGCTCTGGGTCGCCCAAAGGGTTCCGGACGACCACATCGCCGTGAACGCCAATGCCAGCACCATCAAGGAAATCAACCCGAAAGACACGAACTATTTCCTGTGTTCGGACAACATCTACCAATTGGCCTTGGACAGCGGCTGGTGGAAAGAAGGGGAACCCTTCCGTTTCTGCTATGTATACGCACCGGAATCCCGGCAGCTGATTGCCGCACGCCGCCGCGAGTGGCGGGTGTTCGACCTCCTGGCCCCTTCGCTCAAGCTGGACCCCAACATGGAGAACTATCCCTTCTCCGTCAAACCGGACACCCTGGTCAGCATGCAGGCCATGATGCGCGTTTTCAGGGATTTTTACGAAGGGACACCCTACGATTTGCGCAAAAACATCACCGTGACCGGCAAAGAGGGGAAAACGGTCATCTCCCCCTTGGCCAATCCTTTTATGGGAGTGGACGAACTGAAACTGCACAAGGTCAACGGCGGGTGGCACCAGTACGGTGAACGCTGCATTGCCGTCCGTTTCACCGTATACGGAACGATTATCCAATGCCGGGACTGGCTTCCGGACGCCATAGGCGGCCTGCTTTGGTTTGCCCTGGACAATGTGGCCTCCTCCGTGTATGTGCCGCTTTACGCGGGCATCACCGACCTGCCGCAGACCTATAAGACCGACGCCCGCCTGACCGGATTCAGCCGGGATGCCGCCTGGTGGGGATTCAACCGCGTGGGCACCTTGGCCATGCAGCGCTGGGGCGACATGCATAGGGACATAGATTCCGTATGGCAGCCTTTTGAGGCGGAACTCTTGCGCAATCAAGCGGCCATAGAGAAAGAAGCGCTGGATCTGTACCGGAAAAACCCGAAAAAAGCCATCTCCCGACTGACCCAATACAGCAACGGATGCTGCAACAAAGCGGTGGACGCCGCCTGGAAGCTGGGCGATGACATATGGACACGCTATGACGAACTTTGGTAAACCCCTTCCCATGAAAAACATCGTTATTTTCGCCTCCGGCAACGGCTCCAACGCCCAAAACATCGCCGAACACTTCGCGTCCCGGCAAGACGTGCGCATAGCGAAAATTTACTGCAACCGCAAAAACGCCTATGTTTTCGAACGCGCCAGACAACTGGGGATACCTTCCCAGCTGATAAACAGGGAACGTTTTGATTCGGACGCCTTCGTCAGCGAGCTGCAACAGATTCCCACCGACCTGATAGTGCTGGCCGGTTTCCTGTGGCTGGTGCCCGCCCGGCTGGTGCAAGCCTTTCCGGAACGCATTGTCAATATCCATCCCGCGCTGCTGCCTCTTTTCGGTGGCAAGGGCATGTACGGGGACAAGGTGCACCAGGCCGTGATTGAAGCCGGGGAAAGCCAATCCGGCATCACCATCCACCTGATTGACGAGCGCTACGACCAGGGGCGCACCCTTTTCCAGGCCCGCTGCAAGGTGGAGGCGGCAGACACGCCGGAAAGCCTGGCCGCAAAAGTCCATGCCTTGGAATACAAGCATTTCCCCGAAGTGATTGACCGCTATTTGCACAGCTTATGAGGAAACATCTGCGCAAAATCACAAGCGTTTGTTTGATGCTTGGCGCCCTACGCTTTGCATTGCCGCTGGTGGCACAATCCACGCCGCCGACGGGAATGCATGCCTATAAAATTGTCCTGCAGGACGTGACCGACAAGGACGTGCGTGTCGGAGCCGCCCGCACCAACATTTACCTTCCTTTTATCCAAGGGAAGAGGATCGCGGTCTGCGCCAACCACACCTCCCTGATCGGCAAGACACATTTAGTGGACAGCCTGCATTCGCTCGGTGTGGACATTGTACGTGTTTTTGCGCCGGAACACGGTTTCCGGGGCAGGGTGGAAGCCGGCAAAACCGTGACCAACGACACCGATGCGAAGACCGGCATTCCCATTGTCTCCCTCTACGGGAAGCACAAAAAGCCTACGGCAGAAGACATGAAAAGCATTGACATTGTGCTTTTTGACATACAGGATGTGGGCGCGCG
>DBVK01000076.1:733-3483 GCA_002308135.1 Bacteroidales bacterium UBA1266 | reverse complement strand
GTGCTGGACAGGCCCAACCCCAACGGGTTCTGGGTGGACGGTCCGGTGCTGGATCCCAAATTCGCTTCCTTTGTGGGCATGCACCCCGTTCCCGTGGTCCACGGCATGACCGTGGGCGAATACGCCCTGATGATCAACGGGGAGAAATGGCTGAAAGACGGCATGCAATGCGATTTGAAAATCGTCAACGTGGAACGCTACGACCATGCCCTCCGCTACCAGCTACCCGTGGCCCCCTCCCCCAACCTTCCCAGCATGGAAGCCGTTTACCTCTACCCCTCCCTCTGCCTGTTCGAAGGCACCCCCTTGAGCATAGGCCGGGGAACCGACAAGCCCTTCCGGCTGCTCGGCTATCCGGACTGCCCGAACGGAAGTGTGCAATTCAAACCCAAGAGCCTGCCCGGCGTCGCCATGCATCCGCCCTTTGAGGGCAAAAAATGCAAAGGCTACGACCTGAGCGAGTTCTCGCTTGCCATAATGAAAAACCAGCCGTTTCTCCACGTGGAGCTGCTGTTGGAAATGTACAAGAGCTATCCGGACAAGGAGCATTTCTTCATCCCCATGTTCAACAAATTAGCCGGTTCGGACCAGCTGCAGCAACAAATCAAGGCCGGCATGACCGCAGAAGCCATACGGGCCAGCTGGAAAACGGACCTGGACAAATTCAAACGCCTGCGTAAAAAATATTTGCTCTACGCTGATTTCGAATAAGCTATGGAAACACTGAAAACATTGGATCTGAATATATTCTTTTGGATAAACGGGCACCACACGCCTTTTCTGGACAAGGCCATGTTCGCGATGACCCACATCAGCTTCTGGCTGCCGCTGCTGCTGGCCGTGTATTTCCTGTTCAGGCGCTACCATAAAAAAACCTGGACGATCCTGCTATTCTTTGTATTGAACGCCGCTCTCACCGACCGGAGCTCCGTGATGATCAAAAACTGGGTGCAGCGTCCGCGCCCTACGCGTGACCTCATCCTACAGGACAAAGTCCACATATACGTGCATGCCAACGGAAAGGAATACCGCGGAGGCCACTACAGTTTCCCCTCGTCCCACGCCGCGAACAGTTTCGGGATGGTGGCGCTCTTCATTTTCTTCCTGAAACCCGTCACCCGTCACGTCTGGTGGATTTTCCCGCTTTGGGCGCTCATTTTCTGCTATACCCGCATGTACTTGGGTGTCCATTATCCCACAGACATATGCTGCGGGACGCTGCTGGGCCTGCTCTGCGGCTTACTGACCATTGGGCTGTACCGTCTTTGGGACAGCCGCCATACCAAAGAAAATCAAAATATTATCACATAAAAAACAAAAACAATGACTATTAAGAAACTTGACCAAATGGTCGAACTGGTGAAATCCAAGCCCAGAAAACGCTTGGTTGCCGCTTACGCCAACGATGCCCATACCATCGAAGCTGTTTACAATGCGGTATGTGAAGGAATCGTGGACGCCACACTCGTCGGTGACGAGGAAACCATCCATAAAGTCTGCCAAGAGCACAAATTCGATGTCTCCAAATTCGACATTGTGCAAGAGGCCGACGAGAACAAAGCGGGCGGCAAAGCCGTCGCGCTCATCAACGACGGCAAAGGCGACATTCTGATGAAAGGCCTGCTGAGCACCGACAAATACATGCGTGCCATCCTGAACAAGGAAAAAGGCCTGATGCCCGGCCCCAAAGCCGTGCTGTCCCATGTGTCCATCATCGAGACCCCGAATTACAGCAAACTGATCATCTGCGGTGACGTGGCAGTGATTCCGGCTCCGGATTTGAACCAGAAAATCGCTATCGCCAACAATCTGATCAATACGGCACACGCCCTGGGTATCGAAAAGCCCAAAGTGGCCGCCATCGCCGCCACGGAACAGATGCTTCCGGGCATGCAGGCGTGCGTGGATGCCGCCATTCTGTCGAAAATGGCTGACCGCGGTGTGTTCAAAAAAGCGTGCGTGGACGGTCCGCTGGCCATGGATGTGGCTTTGGACAAAGAAAGCGCCAGCATCAAGAAATTGGGCGGTGAAGTGGCCGGAGATGCAGACTGCCTGCTCTTCCCCAACATCGAATCGGGCAATGTGTTCTACAAATGCAACACCAAACTGGCCGGCGCTGAACTGGCGGCCATGGTGTGCGGCGCCCGCGTCCCCTGCGTGCTGACCTCCCGGGGTGACACCGCCAAAACCAAGAGCTATTCCATCGCCTTGGCAGCCCTGATGGCAAAATAACAAAAAGCAACACAACACATTCCGGCGGATGGGCCAACCCATCCGCCTTTTTTCGGAAAACCATGAAAATCATCACCTATAATGTCAACGGCATACGGGCCGCCGTAGGGAAAGGCCTGATGGAATGGCTTCAGCAAACCATGCCGGATGTGCTCTGCATACAGGAGACCAAGGCGCAGCCAGACCAGATTCCGGTTTTGGAATTCGAATCCATTGGCTATCGCTGCTACAGTTTTTCCGCCCAGAAAAAAGGCTACAGCGGCGTGGCCATACTCACCCGCCAGGAACCGGACAAGGTTGTGGCGGGCATGGGCATCCCCGCCTACGATGCGGAAGGGCGCTTTATCCGCGCCGATTACGGAGACCTTTCCGTGGTCAGTGTCTACCATCCTTCCGGAACCAGCGGAGACGAACGCCAGGCCTTTAAAATGCAATGGCTGGACGATTTCCAGCAATACGTGAAGGAGCTGCAGCAGGAAAGGCCCCGCCTGATCCTTTGCGGCGACTACAACATCTGC
>DBVK01000076.1:0-723 GCA_002308135.1 Bacteroidales bacterium UBA1266 | reverse complement strand
GACCCATTCGCAACGCCACCCACTCGGGCTTCCTTCCGGAAGAGCGCGCATGGATGGAGCAGTTCATCCAAAGCGGCTATATTGACACTTTCCGCCATTTCCATCCGGACGAACCCGGACAATACACCTGGTGGAGCTTCCGGGCCAACGCCCGGGAAAAGAACCTGGGCTGGCGCATCGACTACAATATGGCCACGAAAAACCTGGAAGAGCGTTTACTGCGCTCGGTAATCCTGCCCTCCGCCATGCATTCCGACCACTGTCCGGTGATGCTTGAAGTGTCCTGTTAGCTTAATATTTTATAAATTAAGATTTTACATACGAAAAGGAGGATGCCCTTAGGGACATCCTCCTTGCTTTTACCACCTTTAGGACAGGCTTAGGCTTCTCCTTGGCTGAAACCGAAGTTCATGGGCGGCAGCGGATTCCCATAATCATCATCGATGGTTCCGTGATAGGCCTCGTAATTCTGGACATTCTCCTGCAAAGCCTTCAGCAGCCGTTTGGCATGCTGGGGCGTCAGGATGATGCGGGATTTCACCTTCCCTTTGGGGCTACCGGGCATAATGGCGATAAAATCCAAAATGAATTCGGTGTTGGAGTGAGAGATAATCGCCAGATTGGAATAAATCCCATCAGCCACCTCTTCGCTCACGGAAATATCGATTTTTTGCTCTTTATGCTCTTCCATCGCCTATTCCTCCTTGGATGCCATCAGGGATT
>DBVK01000105.1:2532-2711 GCA_002308135.1 Bacteroidales bacterium UBA1266 | reverse complement strand
AGCCAGCAGAGGTTGGCGACGGTGGCGGGAGTGCAGCCGGGCACACCCAGCACGAAATTGAACTGCATGGGAGCGCCAGGGGCCTCGCCTTTGCGCGCCATCGTAAGTATGGTGTCAAGGTGACCCATTTCAAAACACTCGTATTCGGGTTTGATGCCGCGTTCCATCATGCGTTTGCC
>DBVK01000105.1:1605-2508 GCA_002308135.1 Bacteroidales bacterium UBA1266 | reverse complement strand
TCGTCGCCGAAATTGCAGGTGCCGCAGTCCAGGGTAGCCATCTCAGGCAGGGGACTGGTATCGGTCGATTGAAGCCTTTCATCGGGCGTCATGCCCACGGCGCCGCCTGTCGAAGGAATCAGTATGACATTGGGGCACACCTTGAGTATTGCCTCCTCACACTCCTGGAAACGCCCACGGTCTTGGGTGGGCGTACCGTCGTCCCAGCGGACGTGCAAATGCACGATAGCCGCACCGGCATCTACAGCCGACTTGGCCTCGCGCACGATTTCCTCCACGGTATAAGGCACATTGGGATTTTGTTCCTTGGTAACCTCCGCGCCGCAAATAGCAGCGGTAATAATCAGTTTATCCATTTCTACCTTCTGATTTCTGATTTCAAAATTCTGAATTCCAATTTACTTCCTCTGGCATTCCTTGGGGGTCACGCAGGTGCCGGAAGCACGGCAGACCACTATAGGCTCGTCCAGTTCCTCCGCAGCGGAAGCCGAGATGTCGGGACGGGCGACAGCCACCTTACGCGCCTCAAACTGCATGTGGCGCGAGGTGTTGCCCTCCCTGTCTATCCAGCCCTCAGCCTCAATGTAGTCACCGGCATAAACGGGAGCGAGGAAATCGATGTTGTCATAAGCGCGGAACAAACCCTCGTCGCCATCCCGCATGATCAGCAGCTCGGTCGCCACATCGCCGAAAAGATGGACCATATGGGCGCCGTCCACCAGATTGCCGCCGTAATGAGCGTCCTTCGCGCTCATACGCAATCTCAATTTCGTTCTGTATTCCATAATTTTCAATTATCAATTATTTCTCAACGTAGATAGCATCAACATAAATGCCAGAAGCATGCACGCACTCGGGCTTAATCTCACCAACGGGGACCAGCTTCTCGGCTTCGACGACGAC
>DBVK01000105.1:283-1518 GCA_002308135.1 Bacteroidales bacterium UBA1266 | reverse complement strand
GCGCGGAGGAAAGCGATGTCAGCCTTGAGGGGTTTCTCCAGCAGGTAGTCCTTGCCATCCACCTGCACTATCTGCTTACCGTCAGCGATAATGGTGCCGAGACCCGTCGGGGTCAGCACGCCGCCCAAACCGGCGCCGTATGCGCGAATACGCTCCGCCAGTGTCCCTTGGGGAACATATTCCACTTCCAAAGTACCCGCGTTTTTCTGTTCCGCGGTCTGCTTGTTGGTTCCCGTATGAGACACAATGGCTTTTTTCACCTGATGGTTGCTCACCAGCTTGCCGTGGGCCACGTTATCGTAAGCGGTGTCGTTCGCAATGACAGTCAGGTCTTTCACACCCTTCTCCACCAAAGCGTCGATAATTTGGGTCGCACTGCCCACACCCAGGAAACCTCCGAACATAATCGTCATGCCGTCATGCACTTTTTCAACGGCCTGTGCTAATGTAATCTGCTTATTCATATTATGATAACTGTTTTATATTTGATATTCCGTTCTAAATTCCTCCCTCGTTCCGACACCTCAGGACACCATCGGGACATGCCTGCGGCGCCCTTCCGTTTTAAGGGTGCAAATTTACATAAAATCCATGTACGGATTTCACACAGGCAAATAAATATTTGAGAAGACAGGCAAGGAGGAGGCCGCCAGACTGCGCCAACGGAAGGCGGTGTTCAAATCGGTCACAAGGGCAAAAAAGCGGTGCATCTGACCATGGTGACCACCTACGGTGTCCGGCACAATGCTTATTGGAATGATATACAGAGTGAAATAGCAATAAATAATTTGTTTTTCCGGTAAAAAAAGCACCGATAACCTGTGGAAATGTCATTTTTTTTGGACGATTTCCACAAGTTATCGCCAATTTTTAGTATATTTGCAGCGGAAATCTCAAATAATCAAACCATGCTGCTCGGTAGGGAAATTGAACAGGGAAAATTATTGCAACTTCTTGAAAAAGAGGAATCACAATTCTGTGTAGTATATGGTCGGCGTCGTGTCGGGAAAACATACCTGATCCGCGAAACATTCGCAGGACGCTTCACTTTCCAGCATACAGGGCTGGCAAACGCACCAAAATCCGATCAATTGCGGGAGTTCAAGGAGTCGCTCCGCGCAGCGGGCATGCGCGTCACCAAAGCTCCGAAGACATGGTACGAAGCGTTCGGCATGCTGCAGGAGCATCTCGCACAACTGCCGTCTGGAAAAAAGGTGCTCTTCATTGACGAACTC
>DBVK01000105.1:0-226 GCA_002308135.1 Bacteroidales bacterium UBA1266 | reverse complement strand
CTGATTGTGTGCGGCAGCGCCACCTCATGGATTGTCAACAAAGTGGTCAGGAACCATGGCGGACTGCACAACAGGCTCACCATGAAATTGTTTCTGCAACCGTTCACCCTTTACGAATGCAAACAGTACGCCGAGCACATGAAACTGGAACTGACCGACCGCGACCTGCTTGAAGCCTACATGATTTTGGGAGGGATACCCTATTACTGGGGGTTCCTCCGCAGGG
>DBVK01000126.1:2532-2805 GCA_002308135.1 Bacteroidales bacterium UBA1266 | reverse complement strand
GGTTTGGGGGCAATGTCTTCGGACTCCACCCGGTATTCCACACCGTTTACATTAACATTCAACATGTTATTGTCTGATTCCTCTACAGAAACCTGGTACTCATTACCATTGATTTTGAATTTATAGTCTTTCATGATGCTTATTTTTTTCTAATAGGTGTATGTCTGAAATTCAATGCTTTGTTTGCCCATGGCGAAGGTTGGTTGAAGGTGCGCTGCAAATTGAAGCCGTTTTCCTCCACCTCATGGCAGTCGTTTTGGTACAAATGCAATG
>DBVK01000126.1:1528-2519 GCA_002308135.1 Bacteroidales bacterium UBA1266 | reverse complement strand
ACGTCATCCATGGAGCCTGCAGCGAGCGCGGCTGTTTTTTTCACCGCTGCGGCCGCTTTGTCTTTCGGCGTTTTGGTTTTGTTGGCCTGTTTCCTGAAATAGGAGCCCGTGCCTTTGAACACAGACGCGATAATGACCAGCAACAAGAACACCACAGACATGGAGGTGAGAGTGATGATCCAGCCGTGCGGATCCTTCTGCTGATAGATTTCCGCACGGGACATGTCGTTGGAAACATGGTTCAAAGCCCTCGGTGTAGGGCTTTCCATTCTTTGCCACTGCGCATCGGCCACCCCTTCGAACTTGCCGAAGGAAAGATTGGGCTGCTGTGCGCTTACGGCATACGTCACACTGTCTATCAGCTCTTTGCCGCTCTGGTCATACATGGCGAGATAGGCACGGCCGCCATCGATGAAACCAGTGTCCGTCAGGCGGAAATTCACGTGGAAAGGACTGCGTGCCGGCTCGTTGTAAGCGAAAAACACCGCATACGCGCCCGGAACCAGCATAGCGTCCTGCGCATTCTTAGGAATACGGTATTTTTTAGGGTTCTGCGGGTCGTTTGTCAAGTAACAGCCGCCCAAAGAAAGGGTTTTCACTCCCGTGTTGTACAACTCGAACCAGCTGCCGCAGACCCCGTAGGCATCGCGATAGCCGCTGTCGTTGCAGACCAGCACTTCATTGATTCGGATGGCTTTGATTCCCTGGGCCTGCAAGGCTCCCGGGAGCAAGGCACATGCCGCTGCGAAAAATAGTACAAGCTTTCTTTTCATTATAACTAACACTGTTTGTTTTTCTTAACAATTTTTGCCGCCTATTGGCGACCAAAGTTGCAAAAGTAGAAAAAAAAGGAATACGCCGGAGGCATCCCCGGCGCATTTCCCTTCAATTTTGTATCAAATCACTTCTTGGGATAGATTTCCCCTTTGAACGCCGACAGCGTGTTCCGCAGCAAACCGACAATCGTCATGGGACCCACACCGCCCGGAAC
>DBVK01000126.1:0-1490 GCA_002308135.1 Bacteroidales bacterium UBA1266 | reverse complement strand
ACCTCATCGAACTTGACATCGCCTTTCAGCGCGAAACCGGATTTTTTGGTCGCATCGGCCACCCGGTGTATACCCACGTCTATGACCACCGCGCCTTTCTTGATGTATTCCCCGGTAATGGCCTCGCACTGCCCGATGGCGACAATCAGGATGTCCGCCGTGCGGCAGATGGCCGCCAGGTTCTGCGTTTTGCTGTGGCAAAGCGTTACCGTGCAATTGGCGCCGGCCCGGTTGCGGGACAGGAGGATAGACACCGGCGTGCCCACAATGTGGCTGCGCCCGACCACCACACAGCGCCTGCCTTCCGTCTCAATGCCCGAACGCTGCAGCAGCAGCATGATGCCCATAGGGGTGGCGGGCAGGTAAGACGGTTGTGCCAGCACCATGCGTCCGAGATTGGCCGGATGGAAACCGTCCACATCTTTTTCAGGTGCGATACGCGCAATCACCGCTTCCTCCTTCAGTCCTTTCGGCAGGGGAAGCTGCACAATCAGGCCGTCAATCTCCTCGTCCTTGTTCACAAAGTCCACCACTTCCATCAGTTCGGCTTCGGTGGCTTTTTCCGGCAGACGGTAAATGGAAGAGGACATGCCCACCTCATGGCAGGCACGCTCCTTGTTTTTCACATAGGTTTCGCTGGCTGGGTCGTTCCCGACAAGGATAGCGGCCAAATGCGGGGCACGCCCGCTGTCCGAACGAAGTTTCTCCACTTCCGCCGCCATCTCGTTCTTCAATTGACTGGCGATTTCTTTTCCGTCGATAAGCTTCATATTTACTGTGTTTTATTGTTTCTTTTATCAGGCTGCCCCAGTGGCTATTTCATGCGCATACGCCCCATGTTTCCCATCAGGCCGCGCACGCCGCCGCCGGAAGCCATCTTCATGAGTTTGCAGGTTTCGTTGAACTGCCTCAGCAGTTTGTTCACCTCCGGAACCGAGGTGCCGCTCCCCTTTGCGATACGGTTGCGGCGNNCTGCCGTTCAACAGCAGGGGATTCTCCCGCTCTTCCGGGGTCATGGATTGTATGATGGCCTCGATGGGCTTGAACGCGTTCTCGTCTATGTCCATGTTACCGGCCGCCTTGCCCAAGCCCGGAATCATGCCGATAAGGTCTTTCATGTTGCCCATTTTCTTTATCTGCTGTATCTGAGCCATGAAATCATTGAAATTGTATTGGTTTTTCGCGAATTTCCGCTGGATTTTCCGGGCCTCCTCCTCGTCAAACTGCTCCTGCGCCTTTTCCACAAAGGAGACAATGTCACCCATGCCGAGGATACGGTCCGCCATACGGGTGGGGTAAAACACATCCAAGGCTTCCATCTTCTCGCCGACACCCACAAACTTTATAGGCTTCTGCACCACCGAACGTATGGTCAGCGCGGCGCCGCCCCGGGTGTCGCCGTCCATCTTGGTCATCACGATGCCGCTGATTTCCAGCCGCTCATTGAAGGCCTTTGCTGCCGTGACCGCATCCTGACCGGTCATGGAGTC
>DBVK01000116.1:3410-4231 GCA_002308135.1 Bacteroidales bacterium UBA1266 | reverse complement strand
CCATTGAGCTGAACGCTGTGCAGCGTTCCAATCCGGAAATGCAGAAAAGGGTGTTCAATGCGTTGCGGGCCATGGCCGAGCAAACGGAAAACCCCATTGTGTCCCTGCACGACCACGGCGCGGGCGGCCATTTGAACTGTTTGTCGGAACTGATTGAAGATTGCGGCGGCAAAGTGGAAATCGGGAAACTCCCTGTGGGCGACCCAACCTTGTCCGCCAAGGAAATTATAGGGAACGAGTCCCAGGAGCGTATGGGACTGCTGATCAGGGAAAAGGACCTGCCGTCGCTGGAGCGTGCGGCCCGAAGGGAACGCGCCCCCATGTATACGGTAGGCGAGGCTTCGGACGACCACCGCATGCTGTTCACCAGCAAGGAGGGCAATCCCATTGACCTGGCCGTTGCCGATATGCTGGGCAATCCGCCCAAGACCGTTATCCGGGATGAAAGTGTGAAGACCGCTTTCCGCGATGTGCCGGCACAGCAGGATTCCCTGTCGGGCATACTGGAGAAGGTGCTGCGCATGGAAAGCGTGGCTTGCAAGGATTGGCTGACCAACAAGGTGGACCGCTCCGTTACCGGCAAGGTGGCCAAACAGCAGTGCTGCGGTCCCTTGCAGCTTCCGTTGAACGATGTGGGGGTGATGGCCTTGGATTACCATGGGGTGCATGGTATCGCCACGGCTTTGGGTCATGCGCCCATGGCCGGTTTGATTGATGCCGCCGCCGGTTCCGTGCTGTCCATAGCCGAATCCCTGACCAATATTGTTTGGGCGCCTTTGGATGGCGGCCTGGACAGTGTTTCGCTGAGCGCCAACTGGATG
>DBVK01000116.1:399-3377 GCA_002308135.1 Bacteroidales bacterium UBA1266 | reverse complement strand
GGAAGCGGCTTCCCAATTCGCCCGCGCCTTGGGTATCAACATCCCGACGGGCAAGGATTCGCTTTCCATGACCCAGAAATACAAAAACGGTGAAGTGGTGTATGCACCTGGCACCGTGATTATCACTGCCATGGGCGAGGTGTCGGATGTGAAGCGGACCGTTTCGCCGGTGCTGCGCACCGAGAAGGATACCGAGCTGCTGTACGTGGATTTCTCCTCCGACGAATGGAAATTGGGCGGAAGTGTGTACGCGCAGGTGTATAACTGCTTAGGATCCGAAGCGCCGACGGTGCGCGATGCGGCCTATTTCCGCAAGGCTTTCCAGGCGGTGCAGCAGCTGATTGCTGAAAACAAGGTGCTGGCCGGCCACGATGTGTCTGCGGGCGGTATGATTACAGCCATGCTGGAAATGTGCTTTGCCGATGACACCGTCAGTCTGGAGGCGGACCTGACGCATTTGCCCCAGGCTTCTTTCGAACGTCAGCTGTTTGCGGAGAATCCGGCCGTGCTGTTACAGGTGCGCCGTTCGGACAAGGTGCTGGAATGGTTGCACGGACAGGGCTTGAAGGCTTACCCCATAGGCAGCCCGAACACGGAGCATCACCATCCCCAGCTTGGCCTGACCATAGGCGGTGAACGCCAGACACTGCTGGTGGACACGTATCGCGACTGCTGGTACGAGACCTCTTATCTGCTGGACCGCAAGCAATCGGGCGAGATCAAGGCGCAGGAGCGCTACGACAATTACAAGAGCCAGCAGCTGAGCTACCGCTTCCCCGCTTCTTTCACCGGAAAGCTGGAGTCTGTCCGCCGCCGCGAGAAGGCGGCCATCCTTCGCGAACAGGGAACCAACGGGGACAGGGAAATGGCTTATTCGCTCTACTTGGCCGGTTTTGAGGTGAAGGATGTGCATATCAGCGACCTGATGGAAGGGCGTGAAACGCTGGAAACAGTTTCCATGCTGGTTTTCCCGGGCGGTTTCTCCTATTCCGACGTGCTTGGTTCCGCCAAGGGCTGGGCGGGTTCCTTCATTTACAATCCCAAGGCGAACAAGGCGTTGAAGGATTTCTTCGCCCGTGAGGACACTTTGAGCCTGGGCGTGTGCAACGGTTGCCAGCTTATGGTGGAATTGGGGCTGATATATCCGGAACACGAGAAAAAGCCGCAAATGCTGCACAATGATTCCCACAAGTTCGAGTCGGGTTTTGTGAATGTGAATGTGATGGAGAACCATTCCGTCATGCTGTCCGGATTGGCCGGCAGCCGTCTGGGCATTTGGGTGGCGCACGGGGAAGGCAAGTTCCATTTCCCCTATACGGAAGACCGTTACCATATTCCGATGAAATACAGTTATTCGGCTTATCCGGGCAATCCGAACGGATCCGCCTTTAACGCTGCCGCCATTTGCAGTGCGGACGGCCGTCACCTGGCCATGATGCCGCATTTGGAGCGTGCTGTATTCCCGTGGCAATGGGCGTATTATGCCGAAGACCGGGCCACGGATGCCGTATCGCCTTGGATTGAGGCTTTTGTCAACGCCCGGAAATGGGTGGAGGCCAAACACGCTGCCAAATAAACCAAGACAGGGGCGAATGATTTCGCCCCTTTTCTTTTGCCGGATGCGGCCGGATAAAAAAATAAGAGCGGATAGCTGTAAGGTTATCCGCTCTTGGTATCAAACAACAATAAAAACTAAAATTTCTTGCCTAATTTCTCGTCCGAAACAGTCAGTTTCCTTCTCCCTTTGGCACGACGGGCAGCCAGAACCCTTCTGCCGTTGGCGGAGGACATTCTTTCCCTGAATCCATGTTTGTTCTTTCTTCTGCGGACGGACGGTTGATATGTTCTTTTCATCGCTCAAATAATTATAATCGTTATGCTTCGTTTACTCGAAAGCGGTTCAGCATCCCTGCTGAAAACCGGAGTGCAAAAGTAGTCAAAATTCAAATACGAAAATGTATTTTCTGAAAAAATACCAAAGAAAAAAATCCCACCGGAATTCTGGTGGGATTTGAATAATGGAACTATTTGATTCCGAGTTTCTTCTTAATGTCTTTCGGGATGGCGTCCTTGTGAACGACGATGTTCATGGTTTTGTAGCGGGCGAAAGCTTTGCTCACGTAGAACATGCCTTCGTATTTGTAAACCTTGCCCCAGCTGTTTTTCACCATGTAGTATTCGTTGCCCATCTGGTCTTTGGCGGTGCCGTAGATTTGCATGCCGTGGTCGTCCGTGGTCTCCCAGTTGTCATAAGCCAGCTGGCGTTCCTCTTGGGTCACCCAGCGTTGCGGCGTGGGGTGTTGGTAGGCTTCTTTGGCGCGTTCCGTTTTGCTCAGTCCGGTCCAGTGCGCCATGTCGCTGCCCGCGTTGTCGGTGGAAGTGGCCTCCAGGTCGGGGAGGACACAGAAACCGTCACGAATGCCCCGACGGAAACCGTCTTCACTGACGTCAGCGCCCCAGGCGATGGTGTAGCCGTTGGCGATGGCGTTGTCGAAAATGGCCATCATTTCATCCAGGGGAACGTTGTAGCATTGGCTCCAGCGCCAGTTGTCCTGAATCTCCAAGACGAATTTTTCGTAGAAAGGGTGATGGGTGTAGGAGGTGATGGACACATAGTCCTCGGCTTTCAGCCCCAGGGATTCGTAGAAGGATTTGGGGGTGTATTTCTTTCCATTGTAGGTGAATTCCGTGGGAGGCTCGCCCAGATACACATTGTGGACGGCTTGAACGGCTTTGTACCACAGCATTTTGCCTTCAGTATCGGATTGCATTTTCTTTTGCTCCCCTTTGGCGATGGCTTTCACCATGGCATCGGTGAGGGCGGAAAGTTCGCTGTGGTTGGAAAGGGTGTCGCCGTACATGACACCGGGACGCATGCATTCTTCCGGAACCAGTCCGAAGGCCTGCATGCCGTATATCACATCGTAGAAGGAACCGCCTTGCGCGAAGGAAACGTCGCCGTGGGTGCGGACAGCCGC
>DBVK01000116.1:0-294 GCA_002308135.1 Bacteroidales bacterium UBA1266 | reverse complement strand
TTCTGGTTCTTGATGGATGTGATGGGCAGCACCTTGGTGTTGGTGAACACGTAACCGGAGTCTTTTTTCTGCTCGTTGGCGTTTTGGGCGTGTAAAGACAGGCAGAACACACTTGCGAAAGCCAAAAGTCCTAATGATTTCAATCGCATATTCTTTTGTTTTTATAAATATAATGTAACTTATTTTGCGGCAATGGTTTCAATCTCCACCAGAACACCCATGGGAAGGTCTTTGACAGCAAAAGCGGCGCGGGCGGGGCAATCCTTGGTGTAGTATTTGGCGTAGACCTCGTTC
>DBVK01000045.1 GCA_002308135.1 Bacteroidales bacterium UBA1266 | reverse complement strand
TGGTTTGGGCTTTGGAGGTGATGATGGACAGGCGTTCGCCCGTAAGCGCATTCATCAGTGTGGACTTCCCCACGTTGGGATTTCCCAGGAGACTTACAAAACCGGCTCTATGTTCCATGTTTTATTGGTGTTTAAATGGTTACAAAAACAGCAGGCTGCTCAGGTTTTCTTCCGGCAGCATTTCTTCCGCCATGTCCTTCAGGTCGGCGGAGGTGATCTGCTCCATGTGGGCAATCATCTCCGGTATGCTTTCCACCTCATCGAAAAGAAGGTGGTTCTTGCCGATGGAGAGCATTTCCGTCAGGTTGGATTCGTTACTGATGCAAGTCTGGCCGATAAACTGCCGTTTAGCCCGCAGCAGTTGCAGGCTTCCCAGAGGATGGGTGCGGAGTTTTTGCATTTCCTTGACAATTAGTTCTCTGCATTTTTCCGTATTTCGGGTGTCCATACCGGCGTAGACGGTGAACATGCCGGTGTCGCTTAAGGCGGCATAGGCGGATTCCACCGAGTACACATAGCCCCGCTTCTCCCTCAGGCTGAGGTTGAGCCGGGTTCCCAGACCCGGTCCTCCAAGCAGGTTGTTCAGCAGGGTGGCGGTAAGGTGTTTGTGGTCGTTGTAGCGGGGCAGGACGCAGCCCATCATCAGATGTGCCTGGTTCCCCCGTATGTGCTTGCAGCAGTGGGTAGGGGTGTAGTTCCGGAAAGGCTGGCGCGCCTCCTGCCGCAGCCGGGCCGGAATATGTCCGAAATAGCGTTCGGCCAGTTGTATGCTTCGTTTGAAGGGAATGGCGCCAACTATGGCGACAACCATCTGGTCGGTATGGTAGGTGCGTTCTATAAAACGCAGTATGTCATTGCGGTGGAAGCTGCGTACGCTTTTTTTGCTGCCCAGAATGTAGGTGCCCAGGGGGTGCCCGGCAAAAAGCTGGTTTTCAAAAGCATCGAAAATCAGTTCCGCTGGATTGTCTTTGTAGGAGTTGATTTCCTCGATGACCACCTCTTTTTCCGTTTCCAGGTCCTTTTCCAGAAAAGCCGCATTGAACACGATGTCGGACAGTATTTCCAGGGCATGGTTGAAATAGGGGTTGGGCACGGAGGCGTAAAAAAAGGTCTCCTCCTTGGTGGTGTAGGCGTTCAGGTCGCCGCCCACGTTCTCCAGGTAGGAAAGCACTTGGTAGGTGTTGCGTTTGTGCGTGCTTTTGAAAATGGTGTGTTCGATAAAATGCGCGATGCCGTTCTCCGAGGGCAGTTCGTCCCGGGTGCCCGTATTGACCACCAGACCCACATGGGTGACGTTGGAAGAAGCTTCTTTCTGAATCAGCTTGATGCCGTTGCTCAAGCGGTAATATTGGTATTTTTCGGTATTCATTCGGTTTTTTCCCTCGCTGCGACAGGAAGGGAAAGGTGTTCCCACAGCGCCGTTGCCGACACTTGACCCCCTGGCCAGGTGCAGTCGGCTTGCAGGTAATATGCTTCCCTTTCTTTCAGGTGATTGCGGATATGGGTGTATAGTTCCTCGGGTTTTATGCCGGAGAGCAGCGGACGTTGCCTCTCTTCCGGTTGTTGCAGCCGCTGCGCCAAACGCCCGGCGTCCATTTGCAGATAAACGGAATAGCCGTGGCTCCTGATCCACGTCATGTTGTCGGCAAAGCAGGGGGTGCCTCCCCCCAGCGCGACAATGCATCGGCTGTATTGTGCGGTTTCTTTCATCAGCTCGGATTCTTTTTCGCGGAAAACGGCTTCGCCGAAACGGTTGAAAAAATCGGGTATGCGGGTCTGCATACGTTCCTCGAACAAGGTGTCCAAATCAAGGAAGCTTCGTCCGGAGCAGGCGGCCAGGGCTTGACCCGTACGTGTTTTTCCGCAACCCATGTAGCCAAGCAGGTAGATATTCATCAGGCGAGGCAGCATTGCCATAGGATGGCGAAGGTACCGGCCAGGGCGCAATAGATGGCAAAATAGACGAGTTTGCCTTTGCTGACAATGCGTATCATCCAACGGCAGGCCAGGCAGCCCGTGACAAAAGCGGCCACGAAGCCTCCCAACAGGGAAGACAGCGGCAGTTGCGTCACGGCGGCTCCTTCTCCGCTTATGATTTTCAATACATCCAGAAAAGCCTCTCCCAGTACGGGAATCATGACCATCAGGAAGGAGAATTTGGCGACCGACTCCTTTTGGTTGCCTAAGAGCAGTCCGGTGGCGATGGTGCTTCCGGAACGGGAGAGCCCCGGCAATACCGCTATGGCCTGCGCCAAACCGATCAGGAAGGAATCCCTCCAGGAAATGGTCTCCTTGGGACGCGGATGGGCGTAATAGGAAAAGGCGAGCAGTCCGGCGGTGACCCACAGGCAGATACCGACCACTATCAATCCGGAGCCGAAAACCGCCTCCACTTTGTCTTTGAAAAACAGCCCGACCACCAGGACCGGAATCATGGAGAGAAGGATTTTCCCTATGTAGCGTGTCTCCTCATTGCAGCGAAAGGCGAACAGCCCCTTGCACAGGGTGCCGATTTCTTTGCGCAGCACCACCAGGGTGCTCAGTACCGTGGCCACATGAACCATGACCGTGAAAAACAGGTTCTCTTCACTTTCCACGCCTAACACGGCGCTGCCGATAGCCAAGTGTCCGGAACTGCTGACAGGCAGAAATTCCGTCAGACCCTGGACTATTCCCAAAACGATAGCTTCCCAAGTGTCCATAGTAAAAACGTAAGGATGTTATTCAACCGGTTTCTCCGGGCTTTCCTCACCGCCCTCTTTTTTCGCACATTTTGCACAAGGACGGTACATGATGGCAAACAGTTCGATAACAAAGCCGATAATCAGCGTGATAGGCGCCACACGCAGCCTGCGGGCATTGAAAATGGCCTCGCTGAATTGGCTGGGGNNGCGAAAGCAGCAGGTATCCGATAAAAAGCACTACTATACCGGCAATCATCAGGATATAGTTAATGGGTTTGAACGGCATGCCCGGAGCCCATTGGACCCCTGTCTTTTTAGGGCCTGCAGTTAGCGTTGCGGGCTTTTTTATAGGGGATGCTGTTATGCTTTGTCCTTTTTTGTTTGCGTTTTTCTGACTCATTGCGTACGTGTTTGATTGAATTTGCAAAAATAATCAAAAATCGGGTATCATTTCCGTCAAGGCCGGAAGCAAATCGAAATAAATTAGCCAAGCTTTAGAAATACAGCTTGTCCAATTTCATCCGTATGTATTTGTGCACTGCCAGGGCGGTGCAAAAGCTGGTCAGCAGCAGGCTGGACACCAGCAGTATGCCGAAAAGGATGGCGTAGGCCTGCAGGCTTTGCGTGTCGGTGGCCATCAGGGTGGCGTCGGAGGCTATGCGGACGGAATGCCCGAAATAGATGCCGAGGCTTAGCGCCGCTATAGCGAGAAGGGCTCCCCAGACACCCTGCCAAATGCCTTTAACGATAAACGGACGGCGGATAGTGGAATGTTTGGCCCCCACGTAAAGCATGCTTCGGATAAGGAAGCGGTTAGCGTAAATGGAGAGTCTCATGGTGTTGAAAAGAAGGGAAATGGCAATGAACAGCAATACCGCGCTGACGCCAATCAGCACAATCCCTATGGTCGAAAGGTTGCGGTTGATGTTTTCCACATAGGTGCGCTGGTACTGTACGTCATACACCCTTTGGTCCCGGTGGAAGGTTTTCTCCAATTGCTGCAGGTATTCGGTGGAGGTGTATTCGGATTTGATTTTCAGTAAGATGGAAGAAGGCAGAATGTTTCCGACCACTTCCCGGAAATCATGCCCCAGCAGTTCTATGGTTTCCTTGCTGGCCATCTCGCTGCTAATGAACCTGGTGGACTTGACATACTCCATGGCGTCGATTTCCTGTTGGAAGGCGAGCATCTCCTCATTGCTGAGATCCGGCTGTAAAATGACTTCAAAATCGATATTTTCCCTCATGTCCCTGGTGATGCGTTCGGTATTGATGAGGATAACACCCAACAGGCCGATGAGAATCAGTACGAGTGATATGCTCAGCGTGGTGGAAATCCATGCGGAGGTCAGTCTTTTCTTGTTGATGGGTTGTTGTTCTTCTGTCATGGCGTATGTTTTTCTTGATTCAGCGATTCTTTTGCTTTATAATAGTAGGCTTCCATTTCCGGCAGCGGCATGTCTTTCAGTTGTTTGCCGTCGTTGCGTATCAGCTCCTCCATGGTTTGGAAGCGGGCTTTGAACTTGCGGTTGGTCTTTTCCAAGGCGTTTTCCGCTTGTATATGGTAGTTGCGGGCACATTTGATCAGGGCGAACAGCAGGTCCCCGAATTCGCTTTCCTTGTTTTCGGCGCTGCCGTTTTCCAGTTCCTCCTCAAATTCGCCTATCTCCTCTTTCAGCTTGTCCCAGCCGTCCTCCTTTTCGCTCCAGTCGAATCCTATGCCCTGCGCCTTTTCCTGCAGCCGAATGGCCTTGACCATGGCGGGCAGGGCTTCCGGGATGCCCTCCAGCACGGATGCCCTTCCCTCGGAGAGCTTGATTTTCTCCCAATTGGAGCGGATTTCGGCATCGTTCCGGACGGAAGTTCCCCCGAACACGTGCGGATGCCGGAGGATGAGCTTCTCGCAAATGCCGTTGGCGACATCCGCAAAGTCAAAGGCGCCTTTCTCCGAGCCGATTTTGGCATAGAAGACAATATGCAGCAGCAGGTCCCCCAGTTCCTTGCGTATTTCCTCCATGTCTCCGGAAAGCACGGCGCCGGCAAGTTCGTAGGTCTCCTCTATGGTGTTGCAGCGCAGGGACTCCATGGTTTGTTTGCTGTCCCAGGGGCATTTTTCGCGCAGCTCGTCCAT
>DBVK01000128.1:3295-3519 GCA_002308135.1 Bacteroidales bacterium UBA1266 | reverse complement strand
AGCCACTCGGCCACGGTACCGTTTCAGATTGCAAAAGTACAATTTTTTATATTACCCTCGTCTGTTTTATGTAAAAAAAAATACCTTGGCTCAAAAATATCTAAACAATTATGTATTAGCATTTTTTTATTTTCTCGTGTTACAGTGGAACGCTAAGGGAATAAGAGAGAAAAAGGGGACTCCCTGTTTTTTGGCAGCAAAAAAAATAACGCTAGCAGCAGCGG
>DBVK01000128.1:2138-3288 GCA_002308135.1 Bacteroidales bacterium UBA1266 | reverse complement strand
CGCCTTTGCATTCCAGGGAAAGCAGCAGCGCACTCAGTTCGGCAACGCTGAAGCCGCTGCTTGCCGCCAAGGTGTCTGCATCCGGATCCGTCAAACGGGAGACCAGCTCATACACCCGCTGCTCCTTGGCATCCAATTCAAAGGGGATGCGCAACGGCGCGTCCGACGGCTGGTCCACAGCAGCCCAGCCCAATGCCTCCGCCACCTCGAAGGGATGTTGCAGCAAGGCAGCCTTGTTGGCGCGGATCAAGTGATTACAGCCTTCTGAACACCTATCCGTTATACGCCCCGGGTATGCAAACACCTCCCGGCTGTATGCAAAGCCCAAGTTCGCTGAAATCAGGGCGCCGCTGCGTTGCCTGGCCTCCACCACGACCACCGCATCCGACAAACCCGCGATAATGCGGTTGCGCGGCGGAAAATTCGGAGGCAGCGGCGGGGTTACGGACACGTATTCCGTCAGCACGCCGCCCTGCTCCAGCATACGCTCCATCAAACCCCTGTGTTCCGCAGGGAAAACAGTGTCCAGCCCGTGCCCCAGCACCCCTATGGTCGGCAGGCGGCGTTCCAGCGCACTCTGGTGCGCTGCGCCATCCACGCCTCTGGCCAGACCGCTCACCACCACCGGCTGGCAATCCGCCAATGCATACACCGTCTGCCGCGCAAGCCGCAGGCCTTCGGCGGTTGGATGGCGGCTGCCTACTACAGCCAATTGCCGGGAAAGGTTGAACGGCAGTCTCCCCCTTCCGAAAAGCACCAGTGGCGCGTCCGGACATTGGCTGAGGCGGAAAGGGTAATCCTCCTCCCCGAAAAGAAAGGTGCGCACCTGGTGTTTGCGGATGTATTCCAATTCCTTTTCCGCACGGGTGAACACATCGCGTTGTGCGGCACGCAACTGCTCCGCCCGTAAGGAAGACAAAGGGGACGCGGCGGCAGTGGGACGGGCCGCCTCAAACACGGCACGTGCGGAGCCGCAGGCAAGCAGCAGTTTTTGCAGCAGTATCTTGCTCCACGAAGGCACAAGCGTCAACGCAATGGTATAGAACAATGTCGTTTCCCGGTGATTCATTTTTTTTCATTTTGCCGCTGCGGAAGCGGAAGGGTTCTTGGTGATTCCGATGCGGCTCGAACGCATAACCTATTGCTTAGA
>DBVK01000128.1:183-2073 GCA_002308135.1 Bacteroidales bacterium UBA1266 | reverse complement strand
CTAACCAAACTGCGCCACATCCCGTGGTTTTTGAGGTTGCAAAAGTACAACTTATTTACATATCATTTCACGTTTGTGGAATTTATTTTTTCGCATGCAGTTCCGCCATGATTTCCAGCACAGCGTCGCTGCGGTGCTGGAATGCGCCGTTGCACCAGTTGCTCAAAAACAGCAGAAACGCACCGTCCCAGGGGCGGTAGACCATCAGCGAGTGGTTACCGTTCCATAAGCCCCCGTGGTACACCAGCTTGCGCCCTTCCGCATCACAGGTGAGCCGCCATCCGAAACCGTAATTCCGGCACGTGTCCTCATCGGCATGCTGCGGTGTCCAGGCATATTGCAGCGTCGAATCCGAAATCAGGCAGGGGATATGGAAAAACCAGCGGTACAAATCGTTGGACGTTGTCATGACGCCTTTGTCCCCAAGCACACCGGACAAGGCGTCACGCACATACACCTTCTTATTGCGTTTATGGCCTGTGGTCCGCATGGACTCAATCCGGCAGGGTTCCGTATAGCAGCGGGTGTCCTTCATCTCCAAGGGCTCGAAAATGTTACGGACCAGAAAATCCTGGAAGCGCATGCCGCTCACCCTCTCCACAATCAGCGCCAGCAAGGCGTAACCCGTGTTGCAGTAGCTGAATTTGCTGTTTGGCCTGGACTCCGGCTGCGGGTGATAGGTTTCCAACAGCTGCAGCAATTGTTCGTTGCTCATGGGNNTCATGCTCATGGGCTTTTTCTCGTCCGGCCAGTAATCCAGGGCAAAATCAAAATATTCGGGCAAGCCGGAGCGGTGGCATAGCAACTGCCATACCGTGATGCCCTTGTAGGGGAAATCCGGGAAAAAACGCTGCAGGCTGTCCTGCAAATCCAGCAGTCCCTGCTCGTACAGCATCAGCACCGACACAGCGGTGAACTGCTTGGAAATGGAGGCGATCTCCAACTGGGAATGTTCGTGCAGGCGTTGGCGCTTGTTCAAAAAAGCGTAGCCGGAGACATTGCTGTAAAGGACGCTGTCCGCATTCCCCACCAGCATCATGCCGTTGAACTGCTTTTCCCGCACTATCAGCCGGAACAGGCTGTCCAGGCGATGACAGGCCTCACTTTCCGCCTGCGCCTGCGCCCCCAGGCAGCCGAGCATTAAAAAGAAGCNNGAAGCCGATTACACCCTTGAGGATTCCGCGTCCGATTTCCGACTGCATAGCCATAACAGGATAAACATCAATAATCCGTTAATCAACAACAATTCAAAGCCAAATACATAGCCGTTAAGCCATTGGACGGAATAGTTGTCCAGCACAAAGCAGCAAATGGGCGGCAACACCGCCAGCAAGGGCATCCAGCGTTCGTTGCGCAGCTTGCGCCGGGTGAACAGGCCGAAAGCAAACAGGCCAAGCAAAGGGCCGTAGGTGTATCCGGCTATCACAAAAACCGTATCAATCAAGGATTCCCTATGAAAAGGCTTGAACAGCACAATAATCAGCAAATACAGCAAGGCGAAGGCAATGTGCACGCCCTTGCGGATGCGCACCTGCTGTTCCTCGCTCTTATCAGTATGGTCAAAATGCAGAAAATCATAACATACCGTAGTGGTCAAGGCCGTCAGGGTGCCGTCGGCGGAAGAGTAACCCGCCGCCACCAGACCGATCACAAAAACCACCGTAGTGAATTTGCTCAACGAGAAAGCCACGGAGGGGAAGATTTTGTCGTTCACCACCACACCTGCCTCATTACGCGGCAAGGCAAAGCCCGTTTGCTGCGCATAATACACCAATGCCGCCCCCAGGCTCAAAAAAAGCACATTCACCACAATGAACAGCATGGCGGATGTCATGATGTTTTTCCGGGCATCTTTCAAAGACTTGCAGCTCAGGTTTTTCTGCATCATAT
>DBVK01000128.1:0-130 GCA_002308135.1 Bacteroidales bacterium UBA1266 | reverse complement strand
CCGTCTCAAACACCTTGGTATAGCCCGCTTTGGCCGATTCGCGCAACATATCCGCATAGGAAATGTCCAACTCCTTCAAAATGCAGATTACTGTAACCAGCGCGGCCAGCAGCAGGAAAGTGGTCTGCAG
>DBVK01000040.1:3873-4664 GCA_002308135.1 Bacteroidales bacterium UBA1266 | reverse complement strand
TCAGACAAAACGGGAGTCATAATGAAAACGGTTTCGTACTGGTTAATCATTTGTACTGATTTTGTTAATTGTTAAAATTTAAAATTGTTAAAAATAGGCAAAAAGCAAGCGCTTTTTGCCTTGGTGCTCCGAACAAGAGTCGAACTTGCACGGGCGTTCGCCCACTACACCCTGAATGTAGCGCGTCTACCAATTCCGCCATCGGAGCATTTTCGTGGTGTCCGGGACAAGACTTGAACTTGCACGGCCTTCCGGCCACCACCCCCTCAAAGTGGCGTGTCTACCAATTCCACCACCCGGACTTTCAGGAAGTGCAAAAGTAGACAAAATTACAATATTCGGAAAGGGTTTTCCGAAATTTTTTTCACACCACGTGCATATTGATTATCAATAAGATGCTTTTGCAGGGAGGAAGGACTCCTTTTCAAAGTCGCTGAAAGCTTGGAAAAACAGCCGCTGTTTTTAGCGTAAACAGCCTGCTAAAGCAGGGTCCGGTCCCAATCTTTGTAGATGACATCATAGCCTTGTTTCCGTATCATCGCCTCCATGGCTTTAGGGTCACGGTCGTCGTTGATGTGGAATTGTTCCAGTTCCTTGTCGGGGTGTGCATAGCCACCGGGGTCGGTACGGGAACCCGCGCTTACCGAGGTGACTCCCAGCGTGATGAAATGGTCACGCATGTTGCGGGTCTCGCGGGTGGACATGGAAATCTCCACGTCGTGGTCAAAAATACGGAAGGCCCATAGGGCTTGCGCAAACTGTTTCTCGCTCATCAGGAAGTTGGGCTGGTA
>DBVK01000040.1:0-3838 GCA_002308135.1 Bacteroidales bacterium UBA1266 | reverse complement strand
CGCATCCTCGGGAACGACAGGCTGTATTTGGTCTGCCAATAGTGTTTGGTCATGAATTGCAGATGCATGGCCAGGAAAGTCATTTCCGTCCGCCATTCCTCCAAACCGATCAGCGCCCCCATCCCCACGCGGTGTATGCCGGCTTGGGCTATGCGCTCCGGAGTCCCCAAACGCCATTGGTAATTGCTTTTCATTCCTTTGGGATGATAGACTTTATAGCGTTTTTCGTTGAAGGTCTCCTGGTAGATGTATACGCTGTTGCAGCCTGCTTCGGCCATGCGCCGGTATTCTTCTGTCTTCATGGGGAAGACTTCCAGGTTGATGGCGGCAAAATGTTCACGGCAGAGCCTGATGGCGTGCTCGATGTAGCCGGTGCCTGCAATGCTTGGGTATTCCCCGGTAAGCAGCAGCACATTGTCGTACCCCATGCTTTTGATGATTTGTATTTCCTCCAGTATTTCCTCGTCGTTCAGGGTTTTGCGTGCGATGGGGTTGTTGTGGTTGAATCCGCAGTAGATGCAATGGTTGCTGCACTCGTTGGAAAGGTATAGGGGGATGTAGAGCAGGATGACTTTCCCAAAACGCTGCTGGGTGTATTTGCGTGAGAGCTGCGCCATTTGTTCCAGGTATTTTTCGGCAGCCGGGGAAATCAGCGCCTTGAAATCCTCTATGTTCAGGTTTTCCTTGCCCAAAGCGCGGCGCACATCGGCATCGGTTTTGGCGTGTACGCTTTCCGTGATTTCCTCCCACACTAGGTTCTTGATGGTGTCGTAGAATTCCATTTTTCCGAAAACGTCGTTTGTTATTCCACTTTGCCCTTGTCCGACACTTCGCGGGAAATCCGCATAGCGCAGAAATTCGGGCCGCACATGGTGCAGAACGGTGTGTTTTTGATTCGTTCGGCGCCGAAATACTCTATGGCCCGTTCTGGGTCGATGGAGAGGTTGAACTGGTCGTTCCAACGGAAGTCGAAACGGGCTTTGCTCAGTGCGTTGTCACGTTCCATGGCGGCAGGATGCCCCTTGGCGATGTCAGCGGCGTGGGCGGCAATTTTGTACGCCATGATGCCGTTGCGCACATCCTCCTTGTCGGGAAGGCTAAGGTGTTCTTTCGGTGTGACATAGCAAAGCATGGCCGTACCCATCCAGCCAATCATGGCGGCACCTATGGCCGAGGTGATATGGTCATAGCCGGGTGCGATGTCGGTGGTCAGCGGTCCCAGGGTGTAGAAGGGGGCCGAGTGGCACCATTCAATCTGTCTTTCCATGTTTTCCTTGATTTTGTGCATGGGTACATGCCCAGGGCCTTCAATCAGCACCTGTACGTCTTTCTCCCAGGCTCTCAGGCAGAGTTCGCCCATGGTTTTCAGCTCGCCGAACTGGGCTTTGTCGTTGGCGTCGTGAATGCTTCCCGGACGCAAGCCGTCACCAATGGAAACCGCCACGTCGTATTGCGCCAGGATGTCGCAGATTTCATCCCAATGGGTGTAGAGGAAATTCTGGGCATGGTGCTCTTTCATCCATTTGGCCATGATGGAGCCTCCGCGGGAAACAATGCCTGTCAGCCTTTCGGCGGCGTAGGGCAGATGCTCCAGCAGCAGTCCGGCGTGAATGGTGAAATAGTCCACTCCCTGTTCGCACTGCTCGATGAGGGTGTCACGGTACATTTCCCAAGTGAGTTCCTCCGCTTTGCCGTCCACTTTTTCCAGCGCCTGGTAGATGGGTACCGTGCCCATAGGTACCGGACAGTTGCGGATGATCCATTCACGGGTCTGGTGGATGTGTGCGCCGGTGGAGAGATCCATCAGGGTGTCGCCGCCCCAGCGGGAGGACCATACACTTTTCTCCACCTCTTTCTCAATGTCGGAACCTAAAGCCGAATTGCCGATATTGGTGTTGATTTTCACCAGAAATTTGGCACCGATAATCATGGGTTCGGCTTCCGGGTGGTTAGGGTTGCAGGGCAAGGTGGCCCGGCCTGCGGCAATCTCGTCACGTACAAATTCGGCGGTGATGTAGGAGTCTCCGTCTTTCTTGCCCATGTTTTCGCGAATGGCCACATACTCCATTTCAGGGGTGATAATGCCGCGTCTGGCCAATGCCATCTGTGTGAAGGCTTTGCCTTTTTTTGCCTGTTTGGGCAGATGCACTACCGGAAACATAAAGGGTTTCAGGCTTTCGTCCTTCAATTGGCGGTTGGTGTATTCGGAAGTGAAACGCTCCAGCTGCACCACATTGTCATCGTTGGCGTGCCATTGCTCCCGAAGACGGGGAAGCCCCTTTCTGATGTCAATGTGCACGTTGGGGTCGGTGAAGACACCGCTGGTGTCATAAAGGTTGATGCTTCCGTTGGAGATGTGCTGTCCATCCACCACGGTATCGGTGAGTTTGACCCTGCGCATGCCCACCTTTATGGGGAAACGCTCCGATTCCACATAGATTTTTTCCGAATTGCGGAAAGATGCGCAATGGTCTTTGTTGTTTTCGTTCATTTTATGGTATGCAAAGGTTTTTATTCGGTTTGATTTACAGTGTGCCCATTTTTTCCTGCTCTTCATCCAGGAAGGAAGTGAGCGGAGAAGAGGCGGCCGCGAGTTCACTGGTCGCTCCCAGTCCGGCCAGGTAGGCTTTGCGTCCGGCTTCAATGGCCAAAGCAAAAGCACGCGCCATTTCCACCGGATTGTCCGCGATGGCGATGGCGGTGTTGATAAGGCAGGCGTCGGCGCCCAGTTCCATGGCGTATGCGGCGTGGGAGGGAGCCCCAATGCCCGCGTCAATCACCACCGGCACGTTGCTCTGCTCGATGATGATGCGCAGCATCTCCTCGTTTTTGATGCCTTTGTTGGTCCCTATGGGAGAGGCCAGGGGCATGACGGTGGCTGCTCCGGCTTCCTCCAACTGTTTGCAGGCGACGGGGTCGGCCTGAATGTAAGGCAGCACCTTGAATCCGAGCTTTACCAGCGCTTCTGTGGCTTTCAGCGTTTCGCGGGTGTCCGGAAGCAGGTATTTGGGGTCAGGATGGATTTCCAGTTTGAGCCAATCCGTTCCTAGGGCGACCCGGTTCATTTTGGCGGCGAACACCGCTTCTTCCGCGTTGCGCACACCGGAAGTGTTGGGAAGCATCACACAGGTTTTGGGGATGAAATCCAAAATGTTCTCACTGCCGCTGTCTTCTGTGTTGAGCCGTTTGAGGGCGGTGGTCACCATTTCGGCGCCTGAAGCCTCTATTGCCTGTCTCATCACTTGGTTGGAAGGGAATTTGCCCGTCCCTATGAAAAGCCGCGAACGGAATGTCCGATCCGCAATGTTCAATATATCTTCCATATACAGATGTTTTTGTCTTTTATGCCAACGGATCCGGTTTGTGGGATAATCCGTTCGTAACACATAATAACGCAGGCAAACGGATTATCGTATGCATGCAGGAACTTATTTGCATATATGCGGATAAAACCCGGTTTTGCATTATAGGCGATAGTGTGGCGGCTTCAGCAAGGAAACACTTTCATCAGCTCATTGCTGTTATTTGCGGTATTGCTGCCGTTGAGCAGCATGCCCGAAACAGCCACGCCGTACACGCCGGCCTGTTTCAGCGGAAGCAGGTCGTCAGCGGTGATGCCGCCGATGGCGTAGACGGGGATGCTGGGAGTGTGTAAGGAGGTGGCGGGTGGTTGCTGATTGAGGCGTGCGTGCGGATTACATTCACAATGTGGCGGCAGTTTGAGGTCATTGAGGGAATGTAAAGAATGCTCCCGAAGGGTACACAATATGTTTTCATAACCTTCCAAGCCCAGCACCGGAGCCAGTTTCTGTTTGGTCTCGGTGAAGCGGAACGGCCC
>DBVK01000070.1:9829-10044 GCA_002308135.1 Bacteroidales bacterium UBA1266 | reverse complement strand
TTCTGCACCGACGGGCCCTGGGTGCCGGAGCACACGTGGCCGATGTTGTTGTCGTTGGCATCCAGTATATCGTAGCCTTCACGCGGAATGCCGCGGTCTATCATTTCGAAGCCGACCACTTTGCGGGTAAGGCCTTCAGCTTTCTGTTTCAACAGGTTCTCCTTGTTGATGAAGTTTTTGGTGTCGGTGAATTTGGTGATCCAGCCGAGACCGCC